>JACMOQ010000552.1 GCA_014377905.1 Acetobacteraceae bacterium
AGCCACAGCAACAACAACAGCCACAGCAGCAGCGGCGCCCGCCCATCAACAATCAGGAACGCCCATAGCGCCGGGAAGGCGACCGAGTGGCGCAATCTGATGGCATGATTGCCGTTTGATTGCGCCGAGGCGCCCGAGCATGAACCGACAAGATGGTCTTACTCTCGCGCCTGCGTTACCGTTGATGTTCGTCGCGTCGGCGAAAACTCGCCCGGCACCTACGACGTAATCTGCGCACCCTGAGCGCCGCTGGAAGACCCCTGTGACACATCCATCCATCAACCAATCCCTCGTCTGGGTCTACACCGCCGATATCGACGGCACCTGCAAATTTTATGCAGACACGCTGGGGCTGGAGCAGGTGCTCGATCAGGGCGGGTGCCGCATCTTCCGGATGGGACCAACCGGCTTCATCGGCGTGTGTTTCGCCCGGCCCGGCCGCTTTGTTGAACCGAAGGGCGTGGTGATCACCTTCGTGAGTGACGACGTCGATGGCTGGCATGCCCATCTGCTCGCAAAGGGCGTCATGCCGGACGGGCCACCGAAATACAGCGAGGCGTTCAACGTTTATGCGTTCTTCGCGCGTGACCCGAATGGCTATCTTTTGGAATTCCAGCGCTTCATGGACCCCGTCTGGCCGGTTTGATCGTGGGGCGTTTGTTTATTTGCCTACCGGCCAGCTGAAGAAGTCCTGCCCGTCACGGATCATAGTGTTGGCCAGGACCATGCGATGCACTTCGCTGGCGCCATCCACCAGCCGTGCCTGACGGGCATAGCGATAGACCCATTCCACGATGGTATCCTTGGAGTAGCCGCGCGCGCCGAGCAATTGCAGGGCAGTATCGGCGGCCTTGTGCAGTGCGTCGGCAACCACAACCTTGGCCATCGACACTTCTTTTTTGGCGAAATCGCCTTGATCCAGTGTCCAGGCGGCATGCATGGTCAACAGCCGGCCCATCTGGATTTCCATTCCGGCCTGACCGATCAGGGTCTGCACGCTTTCATGGTCGATCAACCGGCCACCAAACGATTTGCGCTTGCTGACATAGTCCTGGGCGATTTCGAGGCAGCGCCGCGCCAAGCCAAGCCACCGCATGCAATGGGTCAGCCGCGCCGGCCCAAGCCTGATTTGGGTAAGCTTCAACCCGTCGCCGATTTCCATCAGGCGATTTTCATCGGGGATTTCGAGCCCCTCGAACGCGAGTTCACAGTGCCCGCCATGTTCTTCCGGCCCCATGATCGGGATGCGGCGGACGATACGCCAGCCCGGCTGGTCGCGGTCGAACAGAAAGGCGGTCAACCCCTTACGGCTGTCAGGGGAGGTACGCGCCATCAGGATGAAATGCTGCGCAGTTTCCGCACCGGTGCTGAACCATTTATGGCCGTTGATTTTCCAGCCGGTGTTGGTTCGGGTTGCCTCGGTCAGGGTCAGCGATGGGTCAGACCCGCAGCCTTCACCGTCTTCGTCCATCGGCTCGGTCATGATGAAGGCGGAGTTGATGCGGCCATCGATGATCGGTTGCAGCCAGCGATCCTGCTGCGCCTTGGTGCCGATTTGCGACAGCACCCGCATGTTGCCGTCGTCCGGGGCGGCGGAATTGAAACATACCGGGCCGAAGATCGACCGGTTCATTTCTTCTAGCAGCACCGCCTGCTCGACCATGGACAGCCCGCCACCGCCGCGCGCCGCCGGCGATTGGATCGCCCAGATGCCAAGTGCGCGGGTTTCGCGGCGCAATTCACCCAGCAGATGATGCTGAATATTTTCATGCGCATCATAGCTGGCGCGATCGCTTTCGAGCGGGATCAGCCGATCCTGGACGAATTGGCGGACAAGGCGGCGCTTGCGTTCAAGCTCGGGCGAGAGGCTGAAATCCATGGTAAATCTTCCGGATCAGGCAGCGGTGAGGAAATGCAGCACCCGGCCGATAACCCGGTCACGGTTGGCCTTGCCGTAGGCGACCATGTGCGGGGCGGCGCCGTGGGCAGCGAGATCCGCGGCGGTCGCCCATTTCTCGATCACCACAAAACTATCGGGTCCGAGGCGGGTTTGCATGCCGCCCATGCCTTCGGCGTCAATCGCGGGCGCATATTCGATGCAGCCTTTTTCGGCGTGCACGGCGGGCATGTTGGCGCGGAACGCGGCCAGCACTTCCTCGCGCAGGCCGGGTTTGGTGGTGATGATGGCAAGGACATGGATCATGGCGGACGCTCCCGTTTATGTTGCGACAACTCTAGCCGGCGCGTGATCGGACGGCTAGTCCGGTCGAAACAGTCAGACGCGGAATAGGATCGCGGGGCGTGAAAACCGGATCCAGCCCAGATTCACGCGTAATTGCTTTATCCGCCGTCCTCTGCGTGGGCCACTGTCCAGCCAATCCAGATTGAATGGCGCAAGTGATGGCTGCATGCATGGCGAGGGTCTGGAAAGCGGCGTTTTTCGGCGCCCTGCTTGCCGTTGCCTGGCTGGCATTGCCGCCCGAGGCTACTGCCGCAGTTTGCTCATCCGGCAGCTATACCAGCGGCGCATCATGCGTGACCTGCCCGGCCGGAAGCTTTTGCCCGGCCGGTGCCACCGCGCCGACCAGTTGCCTCGCCGGAACTTACTGCACAACAGGGGTCGCCATTGGTGCGACGTGCCCGACCGGATATTACTGCCCGGCTGCGGCATCGGGCTTTACTCCATGCCCCGGCGGATTTTTCTGTCCACTGGGATCAGCCACCACCACCGCCTGCCCGGCCGGACGCTACTGCCCCCCGACCTCGGGCGGGGGCAGCGTTTGCAGTGCCGGGCACTACTGCCCCGCGGTCAGCGCCTTACCCACCCCGGCGACGGCGGGGACTTATATTGCCGGCATCGGCGCGACCAGTGCGGCGGCGGGCATAACCTGTCCGGCCGGGAATTATTGCGCTGCGGGCTCGGCCAACCCGACATCGGCACCGGGCGGCACCTATATCGCCAGCGCAGGCGCGACCAGCGCGGCGTCCGCCAGCACTTGCCCCGCCGGAAATTACTGCGTCACCGGTTCGTCCACGCCGACCAAAGCGCCAGCCGGCACCTTCATTGCCGGGGCCGGCGCGTCGGCGTTGGCATCGGCCGTCACCTGCCCGGCAGGAACTTATTGTGGCCTCGGGGCGGCGGCCACCACGACCTGCACAACTGGCCATTACTGCATATCCGGCTCAGGCACCCCAACATCCACACGGGCCGGCACCTATATCGCGGTTACCGGCGCCACGAGCGCTGCTGCCGGGGTGGCCTGTCCGGTGGGCAATTACTGCCTGCTTGCCGCATCGTCGCCGACCGCGGCGGCGCCCGGAACCTTCATCAGCACCACTG
>JACMOQ010000553.1 GCA_014377905.1 Acetobacteraceae bacterium
GCAATGTCGAGATAGTCCTTTGCGTCGAACAGGACGCGCCCCCAGGTGGGGACGTCGGGGGGGAAACCGAGGCCGAGGAAGGACAGAGTGCTCTCCGCGATAATGGCGCTGGCAACGTCGATGGTGCCGGCAACGATCACCGGGCCCATGGCATTGGGCAGAATATGCCGCGCGACGAGGCGCGCACGTCCAGCGCCGAGCGCGCGGGCAGCTTCGACAAATTCCTTTTCCCGCAAGGAAAAGAACTGGGCGCGCACAAGGCGGGCGACTGGCATCCAGCGCAATCCGCCGATCACCGCGACGACCATGATGAAGACGCCACCCTCGGCACCGAAAGCGGCTTTAAGGGTATCACGAAACAAATAAATCAACAGCAGTAGCAGCGGCAATTGCGGCAATGACAAGAACAGGTCAGTCAGCCACATCAATCCGGCATCGACCCGACCGCTGGCCATGCCGGCCATGGCGCCGATCAGCACGCCAACCAGTAAGGCCACGGCCATCGCGGCGAGACCGACCGACAAGGAAATACGTCCGCCATAAATCAGCCGGGCCAAGATGTCCTGGCCAAGATCATCGGTACCGAGCGGATGGTGCCAGGACGGGCCTTGCAGCTTGGCGGTGAAGTCAATCTCGTTGATCGGCACACGCCACACGAAAGGCCCGGCGACCACGGCGAGCACAAGTGCCCCGAGAATGAACATGCTGATAACCGCAAGCTTGTGCTTGCGGAAGCGCCGCCAGGCCTCGGCGGCCAGCGACACTGGTGCCGGGGGGGCTGCGTCAGCGGAAAGCGATGCGGGGGTCGAGCCAGCCATAGATAATATCTGCAATCGTGTTGAAGATGATGACAAGGGCGGCGAAGACGAAGGTGACGGCCATTACCACCGGGGTGTCGTTGGTGAGGATGGCTGCGATCAGCAATGATCCGATGCCGGGGATGCGAAAAATCTGTTCGGTGACGATCGCGCCGCCGAACACCACCGGCAATTGCAGCGCGATCAACGTAACGACCGGGATCAGCGCGTTGCGCACGACGTGCAGACGAATGACTTTTCCCTCGCCAATGCCTTTGGAACGGGCGGTTGTAACATAATCGAGCTTGATGACATCCAGCACCGAGGATCGAACATAGCGCACCAGGGACGCACCCTGGAACAGGCCGAGCACGCAAACCGGCATGATCGACTGTTTGACTTGTTCCCACCACCAGGCCCAGCCAGTGGCGCGAAGAGTGGTGGAATAAACGAAGGGCAGCCAGTCCAACTGGACGCTGAATACCAGGATCAGCAGCAGACCGGTGAAAAAGGTCGGCAGCGAAAACCCGACAAACGCCATGGTGTTGGCAATCTGGTCGAATATTGAATAGGGCTTGGTCGCAGCCAACACCCCGACCGGTATGGCGACCAGCATAGCCAGCAACTGCGCCGCGCCAATGACCGCAAGGGTTGCAGGCAGGCGCTGCATGATGAGGGTGGAGACATTCATTCGGCTGGCGAAGGAAAATCCCCAATTACCGTGCAGCATCGCCCACAGCCAGTGGAGATAGCGCGACCAGATCGGATCATCCAAGCCGAGTTCAGCCCGCAACGCCATACGCACTTCGGCCGGAACATTGGGGTTGGTTACCAGCTCGCTAAACGGGTCCCCCGGGGCCAGCGCCAGCACGGTGAAAAGCACGACGCTAATGCCAAGAAGGCTGGGGATGGCGATCAAAAGCCGGCGTAACAGGAACTGACGCGACACTATAAGTCTGACACGAACATTGGAAAAAAATACTCCATGGCGCGATCTTGCAGGGTGAAATGCGCATACATTTCACCCTTTCGCACCGTTACGATGTCTGAGCCGTCAAAAACTATTCCACGTAGCGGTGGAGTCAGGCGTCCATATACCAGTCATGTAATTCGCCGATATAGCTGTCCCAACCACTGAGTCGGAAGCTCAGTTTCAGGGCTGCAGCGGCAACCGCTGGGCGATAAACCACCGGAATGACAGCGCGATCAGCGATAACCATATCATTCAAGGTGATATACATTGCCGCGCGCTTGATCGGGTCGAGCTCGGCCTCCGCCTCGTCATACAACTTGTCCCAGGCCGGGTTGCGGTAGCGGATAACGTTGCGGCCTTGCCATTTATTGGCCTTGGTCGCGACTTCGCGGGACAAATAGGATTGCATCCACACCCCTGGATCAGGCGCACTCGGGCCTGTCGTGTACATCTGGAGATCAGTGTAGAAATGGGGGTAGGTGTCGGGATTGGCGACGTCGGAGGAAAAGAACACTGTGGCGCTGACCGCTTTAATCTCCAGCTCAATCCCCGCTTTCTGGCAGGATTGCTTCACAATCGCCTGGGTTTTCTGGCGCGGCTGATTAATCGAGGTCTGGTAGAGGAATTTCAATTGCTTGCCGTCCTTGGCGCGAATGCCGTCGGCACCCTTTTTCCAGCCGGCTTTTTCGAGAATATCGTTCGCCTTATCGATATTAAATTCCTTGGACGTGTTCTTCGACTGAAACCGTGGCGGGTTGTTCAAATAATTGCCGGTCGCGATTCCGGTGCGGCCATAAATGAATTTCTCTATCGACTCACGGTCAACCAGCAGCGCCATGGCATCGCGCACCGCCTTGTCGCTGAAAGCCGGATGGACTGTTTTAATCGAGGACCGTTCACCGTCCACTTCGGCGTTTGGATCGGTCGTATTGAGCTGGATGTGTTCGATATTGGCCGTCAGCGCCAGCACAACCCGGCCCTTTCCGCCTTTTTCCAACCGCGTCAACACTTCGTCTTCAACCTGCATATTCCAAGCGAAATCATATTCGCCAGTTTGCAGCACAGCGCGCGCCGCTGATACCGCGTCGCCACCACCTTTCATTTCGATCGAGTCGAAATGAGGACGGTTTGCCATGTGGTAGTTTGGATTAATCACCCCGGTCAGCAGATCGCCGGGGCGGAATTCCTTGAACAAATAAGGGCCAGTGCCGACCGGGACCAAATTAGTTGGCGCGTCACGCGATTTGGCGCCGGTATAGGCCGCGAATAAATGCTTCGGGATGATGGTATTGGCGGAGCTGACGAACGCCTCCGCCCAAAACGGTTTGGCGACCGGAAAGGTGATTTTGACGGTGAAATCGTCGATCTTTGCAACCTGGATGTCCTTGTAGGTGCCGCTGGTGACGGCCGCGGTTGCCGGGTCACGGGCATATTCCCAGTTGAACACGACATCATCGGCGGTAAACGGCTTGCCGTCATGCCATTTGACGCCCTGCTTCAGCTTCCAGGTCACCGATTTGCCGTCAGCGGCGAGGCCGCCATTGGCGCGGCTTGGGATTTCGGCCGCCAGAACCGGGATGAGGTCGCCATCGGATGACCAGCTCGCCAGCGGCTCATAGAACACCCGGCTGCCGTCCTGATCCTTGGTGCCAGTAGCGAAATGCGGGTTCAGCAGGGTCGGCCCTTGCCACCACAGCAATTTCAGCGCGCCGCCACCACCGCGTTTGGTTGGCTTGTAGGCGGCAGCCGGCTGGGCCATCGCAACCCCGCC
>JACMOQ010000554.1 GCA_014377905.1 Acetobacteraceae bacterium
CATCCGAGCTGGTTCATCGCTGTTGCCATCAGGGTGCTGTATTTGCCCAACGGCAATGGCGGCATCGACAGATCATGCGGCGGGTAAGCCGGATCGCCGGCGAGGCCGGATACTCCCATCATTCGGTCATTCTCGGCAAAAAACGGCTCCAAAGTGGCATAATCCACCGGCCAGTCATCGGCGACCCCATCGAGCGATTTCACCCGAAAATCCGACGGATGGAGGCGGGGGAAGTGGGCCGTGTACATGGTGGTGGCGCCGCCCACGGCGTTGAAATTCAGCACTTTGATGGGCGACCCGTCATCGTTAATCGGGTAATCGGCCGGGCGTTTGCGGATATTGGGCGAGGTTGCGAAATCGCCGAACGAGCGGGCCTCCCAATCGCGTCCGTTGGACGGATAATCGGTGGGCTTCATCCAGTCGCCCTGTTCGAGGCAGACGATGCGCATTTTCGTTTCGGCCAGGCTCCAGGCGACGGCGGCACCGGAGGCACCGGAACCAATAATCAGAATATCGACGCGGTCAGTCATGGTGAGACCTCACCTGTTTTGGCTGTGGCGCCCGAACTGGCGGGCTGGTTCTGCATGGCAGCGCGGAAATCCTCGGTGGTGTTGGTGAACGGATAGGGCGTCTCGGGGATGGCTACGCCGAGAAACGGGCAAAGGGTCTCCCATCCGTCGGTCGGCTCGAACACCAACAGCCGCTCTGGCGGGATTGCTGCCCTGACCTCGGCTTCACGTTGCTCAAAAGCTGCCCGGCCGACTTCCTTGTCGTCGATTTTGCCGCCGAAAACGTCTATCCCAATGATCTGATTGATTGCAGCGCGCTGCTTGAGCCGCACCGGATCTTCGGTTGGGGTGTCGGTCAGCATCGACTCCATGATGGTTTTGGAGAAGCTTTTCCACCATTGCTCGAACGGTCTTGTGGTGTGAATCACCTTGGCCTTGGGGAAAGCGGCCGCCAGCTCGCGCCAGTAATTGCAGGACGGCCAATCCACCGTCGCCTGGAAATCGTCAAACACCGCGTGCCAGTCGACCGGCTTGCGCCCGGCGATGTCGGACCAGAAATCCACCTGCCCCGGCCAGTTGCGGATTTCGATCATGTGATGACAAGGGGTGAACCCGAGTTGCTCAAGGGCGATCTTCAGCGATTTGGTGCCGGTTCGGCCGAAGCCGGAACCAATGATTTTCAGTGGCAAGGTGGCGTTCCCAGAATTTTAAAAGCGTTATCGCGCTACCATGGCGGTGCGTTGGCGAAATGTCGATCCGGCAGCATTGCGGCCTTGGCGGATTACCATACCCTGCCAATCCTGCTGTGACTGTGGTGCCGCATTGATCAAATCCGCCAATGCGCGTTGCAGGACAGTCGTGGCGCGGCTAGAGTTTTTTGGAAGCCTCGCCGTAGACCGAGGTATCACCGAGGGGACACCATTATGCGCATTACCCGTCGCCACCTTGTGGCTGCCGCCGGCTTGGCCGCGATGCCTGTTGCGGGTGCGCGCGCGCAGGCAAAACCGATTAACATCACCACCATTCGCACGCCATCCTACGAATTTTATACCCAGAAGGCGACAACGATCCTGCCTGGTGTCAGGGTCGAGCCGACGATCATGCAGGTCGACAAGATGCTTGAATTGTTTGCCATCCAGCAATCGTCCAAATCTGATGGGTTCGACGTGGTTTGGACGTCGGACGCGGTTTATGCTGGCCATGCGAAGAAAGGCTGGCTCGAGCCGCTCGACGATTTGTGGGAAAAATACAAGGACGAATATAATTTCGCCGATTTCCCGAAATCCGTGGTGGATGGGTTCCGGTACGAGGGCAAGCTTTACGCGATCCCGACGCTGACCAACACCGAATTGCTGTTCTATCGCACCGACCTGCTGGCCGAAAAAGGGCTCGAGGTGCCCAAGACCTGGGCGGATTATCGCGCCGCAGCGATGGCGCTACACACGCCACGCCGATCCGGCATTGCCATGAAGCTGAAACCGGTCGATGCCGCGATGAACACGCTGCACTATTTCCTCAACCAGCATGGCGATGGCTGGTTCGATGCCAAATGGCGCCCGACCTTCAATTCCGCCAAGGGGGTCGCCGCGATCGAGGCGCTGCGAGACATCGGCAAGTTCGCAGCACCCGGCTTCACGGCCCAGGCGAATGACGAAAACACCGTGCTGATGCAGCAGGACCTCGCTGCCATGCAGGTGATGTGGGTGTCCCGCGCCGCGCAGATGAACAACCCCGAGCGTTCAAAGGTGGTTGGCAAGATCGGCTTCGCCATCGCGCCGGGCGGCGGTCAACGCATTGGCTATGACGGCTTTGCCATCGCCAAGAACAGCAAGGCCGATCGCGATACGATGTTCCGCCTGATGGCGGCCACGACGTCGGCGTCCGTCGTGCGGGAAGGCTCGGCGGTGATTGTGCCTGCGCGTAATTCGCTGCTGTCGGACCCGGAACTCGTGTCAAGATATAACTTCTTTCCTGTCGTGCAGGAGGGGCTGCGGACCGGCAAGGTGTTGCCGAACCTGCCGGAGTTCTCGGAAACCGCCGAAATCACCACCCGCTATATGAACCAGGCGATTGTCGGCCAGGTGCCCACTAAGCAGGCGCTCGACACTGCGGCGGCTGAGGTGACGGAGTTCCTCAAGAAGCGCGGCTACGATCTCTGAAGCCTCGCTGCCCCCAGCCAGGCCGAATGGCTGGGCTTGGGGCAAGATGCTAGCCCTTTACGGCACCAAAGGTCAGCCCGCGGATAAGATGGCGCTGGACCAGCAGGGTGAAGATTACCGCTGGCAGCATGATGCCGATCGCGGCCGCCGCCGAGATCGACCAGTATTGAATATCCTCGCCACCATATTCCGCAATTGCAACCGGCAGGGTCTTGGTGTTCTTCCCGGTCAGGATCAGGGCAAACAGGAACTCGTTGTAGGCCAGCAGCATCGAGAACAACGATGTAACCGCAAGTCCCGGCCGCACCGCCGGCAACACCACATGCCAGAATGCCTGCCAGCGATTGCAGCCGTCGATCATAGCGGCTTCATCAAGCTCAATCGGTACATCGACAAAGAAGCTGCGCATCAGCCAGATGGTGAAGGGTTGGTTCATCGCCACCATCGCCAGGATCATCATCGTATAGGTGTCAACCAAGGCGAGGTACCTGGCCATCACAAAAAATGGCAGAGCGAGCAGGATTTGCGGCAGCATGCGGATCGCCAGCAACCCGAACAGCAGCGTCGAGGCTTGGCGTGACCGGGTGCGGGCGAGCCCATAAGCTGCCAAGGTTCCGATCGGCACCGAGACGAACACGGTGCCGGCCGCGATGACCAGGCTGTTCCACAGGAAAGACAGGAAGCCCTTTTCCACCCAGACCTCGCGATGAAAAATCAGTGTCGGTTCGAAGATTAGCGTCGGTGGAATGGAGAACGCCTCGCCGGGCTGTTTGAGCGAAATGATCAGCCCCCATAGGATTGGCACCAGATTGACCAAGGTGAAGGCGCCCATTACCGCCAGCAAAACGCTCTGTGTTTGCCAAGAGGAGCGCATCAGAACGCCTCCCGTCCGCGCCGCGTCATGAACCAGATTAGTCCTGCGACCATGATCGCCACGATGACCAGCGTGATCATCCCAAGCGCACTGGCACGGCCGATCTCCAGCATGCGAAAACCGATTTGATACGTATAAAGCGTGATCGTCTCAGTGGCCGTGCCGGGGCCGCCATTGGTGAGCACGTAGACAAGATCGAAGAAGCGGAAAGCATCCATGGTGCGGATCGCGACGACAAACAAAATCAACGGTTTCATCATCGGTAGGATGACATAACGCAGGCGTTGCCACCAATTCGCGCCGTCGATGCTGGCGGCCTCCAGCAAGGCGGTGTCGAAGCTTTGCAGGCCGGCATAAAGCACCAGCATAAGGAACGGCATGAATTTCCAGGTATCGGCGAGCACGACGGTGAAGCGCGCCCAGAATGGATCACCGAGCCAGTCTGGCGGGAAGATGTCGAACGAGATCAGTGTTGCGTCCAACAGGCCCCAGCGCCCGACGAAAAGCCATTTCAGGAAAATGCCGCCCACCACCGGGGTGACCACGTGCGGCAGAAAATTGAGGATCGAAACTAGTCGCACCCCACGCGTCATGCCATACAGGCCCAGCGCCAGCGCCATGCCGATGACCAGCTGCAGCGCCACGGAAATGCCCACCAGTCCAATCGTGTTTAGCAGATCCGCCCAGAACCGGCCTTCGGTCAGCAGGCCGGTGTAGTTGTCCAATCCGATGAAGCTGGTCGGAGGCCCGCCAAGACGGTAATCCGTAAAGCTATAATAAAGGGCTGACAGAAACGGATAAAGCAGCACCAGTGCCATCACCAGCACACTGGGCAACATGAAAAGCCACATCGAAAAACGCCTCCCCAGGCCAGATTGTCTCTGTGCGCTAAATAAGGGTCACCGTTGTAGGCACATGTGTCAACCCAACGCAGGCGGTACCATCCGCGGGCCTGGACCGGGCGCGATATCGTTGTAGACCGTCGGGGGCGCAATTCCAGGCCGCCATTTTTGGAAATGGTTGTGCTGTTGGTTGCCTGCGCTGAGAAGCGCCGTCAAAGCCTATATCGTTGCAACTATTTACGTCTCAAGGTGGGGAATCAGAAATGACTATGGCGATCCAGGCTGCTTCCGAACCACCAGGGATTTTTAGGTTATCAGGTGAACGGAGTTTCCTGTGTTTTAACCAAGAAACCCTTCCTTGCCTTACCTCGCCTCAACCATCTCCCGCAGCAACTCCAACTCCAGCCAGCGATGTTCGGCGGCCTCAAGATCGGCTTCAGCCTTGGCCAATGTTGCCGTGGCGGTTTGGAACCGTGCCGGATCGCGGCTGTAAAGGTTTGGATCGGCGAGCCGTCGCGTCTCGGTCGCGACCACCCGTTGCAGCGCCTCGATATCGCTGGGCAGGTTCGCCAGCGCATGTTTATCCTTGAACGACAATTTCTTGGTCTGTGCGGCGGCAATGATGTTCAACGCAGCATTGCGGGGCTTGTTGGTTACCGCCGGCACCAGCACCGGCTTGCCGCGTTGGGCCAGCATGTCGGAATAGCCGCCGGCATATTCGATCCAGCGCCCGTCGCCCTCGGCGTTCACCACATTGGTGGCGACCCGGTCGAGGAAGTCGCGGTCATGACTGACCAGGATCACCGTGCCGGGATAGTCGCCCAGCAGTTCCTGCAATAATTCCAGGGTTTCAAGATCCAGGTCATTGGTCGGTTCATCAAGCACCAGAAGATTGCTTGGCCGTGCCAGCGCGCAGGCGAGCGCCAACCGGCCGCGCTCACCGCCCGACAGCACGCCCACTGGGGTGCGCGCCTGTTCCGGGGCAAACAGGAAGTCCTTCATGTAGCCGATCACGTGGCGTCGTTCGCCGTTGACATCGACCTGATCGCCGCGCCCGCCAGTCAGCGTATCCGATAGCGTCATGCGCGGGTCAAGCTGGTCGCGCCCTTGGGTCAAAGTCACGGTTTCGAGCCCGGCGCCGATGGCGATTTTGCCGCTATCGGGCACCAGATCGCCGGTCAGCATGCGCAACAACGTGGTCTTGCCGGCGCCGTTCGGCCCGATAATGCCAAGCCGATCGCCGCGCAGTACCCGCATCGACAGATCATCAACCACGGCGCGGCCGGCATAGGATTTGCCGATATTTTCTGCGACTGCCACCAGTTTGCCCGAGATGTCGGCATCTGACACAGCCATTCGCACGCCCCCGGCCGGGCCACGCTGGGTGCGGATTTGCTGGCGCAATTCATGCAAATGGCCCAACCGGCGGACATTGCGTTTGCGCCGGGCGGTGACGCCGTAGCGCAGCCAGTCTTCTTCCATCACCAGCTTGCGGGTCAGCTTGTGCTGGTCACGGGCTTCCTGTTCCAACACTTCATCGCGCCAGGCTTCAAACTGGGAAAAGCCGCGCTCGGTGCGCCGGGCCGTGCCGCGGTCGAGCCAAACCATGGTTTTGCCCAGTGCTTCAAGCAGACGCCGGTCATGGCTGATCAGCACGATCGCCGCGCGCAACCCGCCAAGTTCCTGTTCCAGCCAGGCAATCGCTGGCAGATCGAGATGGTTGGTGGGCTCGTCAAGCAACAGAATATCCGGCGAAGGCGCCAGCGCCCGGGCGAGAGCGGCCCGGCGTGCTTCACCGCCCGACAGGCGTTCCGGGGTTTCATCCCCCTGCAATCCGAGTTGTTCCAGCAGATAGCGCCCGCGATAGGGATCATCGTTCGGCCCAAGCCCCGCTTCAACATAAGCCAGCGTGTTGGCATGTCCGGCGAGGTCGGGTTCCTGCGGCAGATAGCGCATCGTGGCGCCGGGTTGGACAAAGCAGGTGCCGCGATCGGCCTGCAACAGCCCGGCGGCGATTTTGAGTAAGGTGGATTTGCCGGAGCCATTGCGTCCGACAAGACAAATTCGGTCTCCGGCGCCGACCGCGAGTTCGGCGCCTTGCAGCAGCTTGGTGCCGCCAAAACCGGTGTGAATATCCTGGAGTGAGAGCAGAGGTGGGGCCATGCGGGGCGTCTAGCACGTTGCATTAAAATTGCCTCTGCCAACCGCTTGCCTAAGCCTTGCGCGTAGGGCAGGTTTGTCCTACCGACATGTCACCGATATGTCGCACATCGTTACTTCCCAGGGGCGTTCCCGGGGATGGCGATGGGTGTCGCAATAACGCAACCATGGCCCAACTCAGGAGTTTCTCGCATGCTTACGCGTCGTAATGCCTTCAAGGCAGCCGCCGGCCTGGCGGCTACAGCAACGGTCGGAACGGCCGGGGTTGCCAATGCCGCCGACAAAGTCATCAAGATCGGCTTGAACATGTCGTTTACCGGTGCGGACGCTGAATCAGCGGTTCGTGTCGCCAACGCCGCGATCATGGCGTTCGATGACGCCAATTCGACCGGCGCCATCAAGGGCTACAAGTTTGAATACGTGAAGTTCGACGATGGCACCGCCACCGCCGGCCAATATGATCCGGCCCAGGCCGCCACCAACGCCCGCAAGATGGTGTCCGATAAAGCCTTCGTCGCCGCCCTTGGCCCGCAAATGTCGGGCGCCGGCAAGGCGATGGCGCCGATCCTGAGCGAGGGCAACCTCGCCATCATCACCCCGTCCTCCACCAACCCCGACATCACCGACCCGAAATTTGCCGCGCAATATCGCCCGGCCGGCAAGGCGATCTATTTCCGCACCGTCGCCACCGACGCCTTCCAGGGTCCGAACATGGCCAACTTCATGGCCAAGACCCTTAAAATCAAGTCCGTCTACGTTCTCGATGATAGCGGCGCCTATGGCGTGGGTATCGCAGACGCATTCCAGGCCCAGATCGAGAAAAACGGCGTTAAAGTGCTCGGACGGGACCGGCTTGATCCGAAAGCAGTCGATTACGCGGCGGTTCTGACCAAGATCAAAGCGCTCAACCCGGATGCGCTTTACTTCGGCGGCGTCGGCCAGGCTGGCGTGAAACTCGTCAAGCAATCTTACGAAATCGTGCCGAACATGATCAAGGCCGGTGGCGACGGCGTTTATTCGACCGACATCCTCAAAGGCGCGGGTTTCCCGTCATTCGATAATTGGTATTCCACTCAGGCATCCCCGCATGTCACTGAGGAAAAAGGGTCCGAAGTGTTCACGACCCGCTTCTTCCAGCGCTTCGGGTCGCGCCCGGATGATTACGCGGTGACCTGCTACACGGCGGCCCAAGTGATCATCCAGGCGGCGAAGGACATCGTTGCCACCGGCAAAGAACCGACCCGCGACGCGATGCAGGCCGCCATCCAGAACGTTTCGCTGAAAGGAAGCCTGATCGGCACTGTTGAATTTGACCCGAATGGCGACATGAAGAACAAGGTGATCAGCGTTTTCCAGGTCAAGAAGGACGCTGCCAAGCCGCTCGACGATACTGAATCGCAGTTCAAGTATGTCGGCGTGGCGCCGATGTCCTGAGGTAAATTGGAGGGTGCGCATGTCAGATTAGTGTCCTGGCCTTGAAGTTCGTGAACAACAGCGAACTTTGAGGGCAGGGACACTAGCGAGGCGTCCACCCTCCAACGTTTTGTTTTGCGATAGTTGTACGATGCGAGGGCAAGTCTATGACGGCCGGCGATATTCTTTTGCAGCAGGCCATCAATGGTCTGAGCCTTGGGGCAATGTACTCTCTGCTGGCGCTCGGGTTCACCCTCGTTTACGGCATCATGGAATTGATTAACTTTGCCCACTTTAACGTCTTCATGGTCGGATCGATGATCGCCATGCTGGTGTTGCAGGCCTTCGGGCTATCCGGGCAACAAACTATCCTGACCGGATTGCCTTTGATCGGGGTTTTGTTGGTCGGGTTCATCGTTTCGATGGTGGGATGCGGCCTGATCGGCGTGTTGATCGAACGGTTCTTGTTGCGCCCGTTACGCAACGTAAAGGGGCCGGCGGCGATGATTACCACGATCGGGGTGTCCTACATCCTGTTCAATTTAGTTCTGCTGACCTTGGGCACGGACTCGAAGAATTTCCCCAACCCGTTGCCGCCGATCAAATGGGAAATCGGTGGCGCGGTGCTTCGCCTGCGCGAAGTGCTGATATGGGTCATTGCATTAGCATTGATGGGCGGACTGACCTATTTTGTGACCTATACCAAGCTTGGCAAAGCAATGCGGGCCACCGCTCAAGACCCCGAAGCCGCCAGGATGATGGGCGTCGAGGTCGATAGAGTGGTGATGAGCGCGTTCTTCCTCGGCTCGGCGTTGGCCGGGGCATCGGGTATGATTTTCGGTCTCTATTACAATCTCGCCAAGGTCGATATCGGTTTTGCCGCCGGATTGCGTGCTTTTACCGCGGCCGTGCTCGGCGGGATTGGCAATGTCCCAGGGGCAATGTTGGGCGGCGTATTGATCGGCCTGATCGAGTCTGGCAGCGGCCAGGTGATTGGTGCGGCTTGGACTGATGTGGTGATTTTCGGCATCCTGGTGCTTGTGCTGGTGTTCCGTCCGGCAGGGCTGCTTGGCCGCCTTGCGCCAAATAAATCCTGAAGGAGCGCCGCGCATGAACGCTACCGCCACGGCGCACCCGTCCGCCGCGCTGACCCATCAGCAGCGCAGCCTGCTGCTTGCTACGCTCGCCTTTATTTTCTTCACCCTGTTGCCGCAATTCTGGGACAATGACGGCGACCTCGATAGCCTTGCCAACGCGATGTCGTATGCGACGCTGGCATTGGGGCTCAACATCGTTGTCGGCTTTGCCGGCCTGCTCGACCTCGGCTACGCGGCGTTCTTTGCCATCGGCGCCTATTATTATGGGATTTTCACCAGCTTTCAGGTGATGCCGCCGTGGTCGGAAAGCTGGGCGCCGCTGGCCTATGTCGGGTTGGTGGAAAAAATTAACCAGGGTGGCCCGGATTTGGTCCACTTCACCCTGTCATTTTGGATTGCGCTGCCGACCGGCGGATTGGTGGCGGCATTGTTCGGCGTATTGTTCGGCTTGCCAGTGTTGCGCTTGCGCGGAGATTACCTCGCGATCGTGACCTTGGGCTTTGGCGAGATCGTGCAGATATGTGCGCGCAATCTGGACTGGCTGACCAATGGCGCAGCCGGATTAAACGGGGTGCAGGGTCCGAAATTATTTGGCTACCGGTTCGGTGTGCATGCCGAACCATATTACTATGTCGGGCTGGTGCTGGTTGCCTTTCTGGTGTTCGTCTCGTTCCGCCTGCGGGGCAGCCGCATCGGGCGCGCCTGGATGGCGATCCGCGAAGATGAAACTGCAGCGAGCGCGATGGGCGTCAACCTGGTGCACTACAAACTGCTCGCCTTTGCGATGGGCGCGGCCTTTGCCGGCATGACTGGGGTATTCTTCATTGCCAAGCTGCAAACCGCAACGCCCGAGATGTTCAACTCCGCAGTATCGTCAATGTTGCTGGTAATGGTGGTGCTTGGCGGCATGGGCAGTGTCTGGGGCGTGGTAATCGGCGCGGTGCTGCTTCAAATGATGCAAACCTGGTTCCTGCCGCAAATGTCCGTCTGGCTGCACGATATCGGAAAAATGACCGGCAGCCCAATGCTGCAAAATGTCGATATGGTGCAGTGGACCCAGCTGATTTTCGGCGTAATTCTGGTGCTGATGATGCTGTTTCGCCGCGAGGGCCTGGTCCCGGCGGTGCGCAAGGTGGCGCCGCTTACCATGGAACAGCAAACCGCCCATGTGGTGCGCGGCGGCTTCCAGGGCCTCGACAAAATCGGCCGCTGGACGCCGGGAACGGGCGTTGCACTCGACATCAAAGACGTGGTGGTAAAATTTGGCGGGCTGGTAGCGCTGAACAAAGTCAGCCTGCAAGTGCCGGAAGGCGGCGTGGTGGCGGTCATCGGCCCCAACGGCTCGGGCAAATCCACCCTGTTCAACGTGATTACCGGGTTGGTCGCAGCCGATAGTGGCTCGATCACCTTCCAGGGGGTGGAACTGCTTGGCCTTGCCCCGCATCGGGTGCTGGAAAACGGCGTTGCTCGCACCTTCCAGAATATCCGCCTGTTTTCCAACCTCACCGTCCTGGAAAACGTGCTGATCGGCGAACATGCCCGGCTGACCACTGGCCCGTTTGGCGCGGTGATCCGACCGCCCAGCGTGTTGAAGGAAGAAAGCCGCGCCACTGAATGGGCGATGAATATCATTGCCCTGTTTGGCAATCGCCTGACCCCGCGCTGGGACCAGCCAGTGACGGCGCTGAGCTACGCCAATCGTCGCCGGGTGGAAATCGCCCGGGCAATCGCGTCACGCCCGAAAATCCTGCTGCTGGATGAACCGACGGCGGGGATGAACCCGGCGGAATCGCTGGAACTCGCCGAGCAAATCAAAAGCCTGCACGACCTCGGCTTGACCATTCTGCTGATCGAACACAAGCTCGATGTGGTGACCCGTCTGGCCGATAACGTGATCGTATTAGACCACGGCGACAAGATCGCCGAGGGCCTGCCCGATGTGGTGCGCAAGGATGAAGAAGTGCTGCGCGCCTATCTCGGCCGGGCCGGGGGGCATTAGTCATGGCGAGCACACCGTTACTGGAATTCAAAAACGTCAACACCTATTACGGCGACCTTCATGTCCTGAAGGACGTTGATTACACCATCGGCGAGGGCGAGATCGTCAGCCTGCTTGGTGGCAATGCCTGCGGCAAATCTACCACCATGAAGACGATCATGGGCGTGGTGCGGGCGGAGAAAGGCACGGTCACCTATCAGGGCCAGGAGATTAACGGGCTGGCGACATCCGAACGGGTCCGACGCGGCATTGCCCCGGTGTTGGAAGCGCGCCGGCTGTTTGCCCGCATGTCGGTGTTCGAGAACCTCGAAATGGGCGCTTACACCCAGCCGCGCGGTGGTCAGTTCGATGACGATATTGCCCGGGTTTATGAGCTTTTTCCGCGGGTCAAGGAGCGCCGGAACCAGCAGGCCGGCACACTGTCGGGCGGCGAACAGCAGATGGTGGCGATCGGTCGCGCGCTGATGGCCCGCCCCAAGCTGATCTGCATGGACGAACCGTCAATGGGCCTTTCACCGCTGTTTGTTGAGCTGGTGTTCGATACCATTCAGACCATCAACCGCCAGGGCGTGTCGATCTTCATGGTCGAACAGAACGCCAATATGGCGCTTTCGATTGCCCATCGCGGCTATGTGTTGCAATCAGGCGCGGTGGTGCTATCGGGCACGGCCGCCGAATTGCGCTCCAATGAGATGATCAAGCAGGCCTATCTCGGGGAAATGGAAGCACCGGTTGCGTGATCGGCGCGGTGACCTTGCGTCTGCTTGGGCGCAATCGGATCATCCAGGGCGGACCGTTTGACGATTTCCAGCCGCCGGCGATTGGGGTTTGCTTGGAAGTGCGGTCACTGCGCGTGGCCGAGGCAGCCTTGGTGCTGCCGGTGGTCGATTATGGCGCGCCCGATGCCGCCGAGTTGACGGCGGCGCTGCGCGATGTGCTTGCCCTGATGGCCACCAACCCCGATTTGCCAGTCTATATCGGCTGTCGGGCTGGCATCGGGCGCACCGGAATGATGATCGCGGCATTAGCGAAACTTGCCGGGATTGCAAACCCGATTGCATGGGTTCGCGCCCATTATCATCCCGATGCGGTAGAAACTTCAGACCAGCACGCAGTGATTGAGGCACTCGATCCGGCGATGATCTGAGCGGCCCCGCGCCGCAAGGTTGATCTACCCCTCAGCACCGGGCTATTTCGGATTGGCAAGCCGGTCATGGAGCGTGAAATTTTGCCTGAAATACTGGTCAAGATATGATCTCCAAATTGCGGACCTGGTTGGCGGATCAATGGGGCAGCTTGGTTGGCGGCCCACCGCCGCGGCGTCGATTGGTGGTCGAGGCGGATCGCCTGCGGGACCGACGCGTTTGGCCCGAGGCGGCTGATGCCTACCGCCGTGTTCTGGCCTATTATCCGGGTTTGGCACCGATCCTGGTCCA
Organism: Acetobacteraceae bacterium; assembly: GCA_014377905.1. Classification (GTDB taxonomy): domain Bacteria; phylum Pseudomonadota; class Alphaproteobacteria; order Acetobacterales; family Acetobacteraceae; genus CAITOL01. The sequence goes on from JACMOQ010000554.1 coordinate 12,490, forward strand.
GCTTGGCCATGCCTTAAAGGAGTCCGGTGATGTTGCCGGTGCCGAGGCCGCTTATCGCCAGGCGCTGGTGGCCAAACCGCGCAGTGCGGATACCTATGTTCAGCTCGGCCATGTATTGAAGCTGCAAGATCGTCGTGACGAGGCGATTGCCGCCTATGCGTCCGCTGTGCAGGTTAACTCCCGCTTTACCCCAGCCCTGCGAGAGCTGGTGGCGCTCGGGGCCGGTGCCACGGCCTGGACCTCTGGTCAGGCGGACCTACACGATCTGATGCGGATGACCAGCGATATGCGGGCGATGCTGGCGCGGGTCGAGCGGCTTCTGCCTGATATTGTCAGCCTGGCCAGTGTCGCGATCGGCCAGTATGGGCTGTTCCGCAAGCTCTATCGCCTCCCGCTTGCCCCTGCCGTATCCAGCTCGCGACAATGGGCGGTGCTGATTGTGGCCTGCGATGGCGAAATCGAAGCGCCGCTCGCCAGCGTCGTGCGGCAGACCGGACAACCCGCCATTGTGTTCGTAGCCGGCGCGTCCCCGGCGGCGCTGGCACGGGCGGCGCAGGCGGATCATTATGGCCTCATTTGTCCGGTTCACCCGTGGCCTGATGCAGCGTTGACGCCCGCCACGATTGACTGGCTGTTGGTGATTTCCGGAGGCGCAAAGCTTGCTTCATCTGCGCTGGAATGGCTCGACTGGGCGGCTGAAAATTCCACCGCCGCCGCGATCTACCCGGATGAGGATTGGGTTTCGGCGGAGACCGGCGATTCGGTGCCGAATTTCAAAGCCGGCTTCGATCGATATGCGGATCGGGCGCTTTACGATCATGCCGTAGTCGCGCTGCGCGCCGGGGTGATTGTACCGGGAAGCTCGCTGGAGGTATCGGACCTGCTTGCCGGGGCGGCCGAGCGCGGATATGTGGCTCATCTCGCCTGCGTTCTGGCGAGCCGCCCTGGCACGCCCCCCGTCCCGACTGCGCCGAGTCCGATCCGCATCGCGCCGGGCGGCCCAGGCCGCATCACGGTGATCGTGCCAACCTGTGACGGCGTTGCCACGTTGCGACCATGCATCAATTCCCTTCGCCGCCTCGCGGTGCGACCGGACGAAATTGAGTTTGTGGTGGTCGATCATCAGTCGCGATCGGCCGACACATGCGCCTATTTGGCCGAACTTGAACAGGCCGGCGCGGCGACCGTGCTGCGTGTGGATGGTGCGTTTAACTGGTCGCGCTTTAACAACGCGGCGGTCGCGACGAGCCGTTCCGAGCTGCTGCTGTTTATCAACGACGATGTCGAGTTCGCGACCGCGGGCTGGGACGACATCCTGCGCACCGTTCTTCAGGAACCAGGTATCGGCGTGGTAGGCGCAAGGCTGAATTACCCGGATGGCGGCTTGCAGCACGCCGGGATTATCTTCGGGCCGAACCGGCGCTGCGACCACGAAGGCGTGGGCGTGGCGCGTGTCCCGGCCCAAATTGCGCAACGATGGGCTGTAAGGCGCCAGGTGGGCGCGGTAACCGGCGCGTTCCTAGCCTGCCAGCGCCAAGTTTACGCCGACATGAATGGTTTTGACACGACACTGCCGATCTGGTTTGGCGATGTCGATTTCTGCATGCGGGTGCGCGCGGTCGGCGCGGCGGTGCTGTACGAACCGCGGTTGGTCGGGGTGCATCACGAATCGCGCACCCTCGCGCGCAACGCCTCCGACCCCGCGCGCAGCCGGATTTGGGATCAATCACTGGCCGACATGCAGCGCCGCTGGGGGGCCGCGCTGGTGACGGACCCGTGGTTCAACCCCCATTTCGCCCGCCAGGGGCGGCCGTTTGAGGCGATCATTGCGCCGTCGCTGGAGCAGATTCGCCTGCATCTGGTCGGTGGGATTAGGCCGGCAGCGCCACCCGAGGGTCGACGAACGGACCCCAGGTATTAATGACCAAAGCGTGCTTGAGGCTCCAGACTGCGTCCATGTATTGGCGGGTTTGGTTGTCGGCGACTAGCAGGTTTTCCTGTGTAAGCCTGCGGAAAGTTTCCGAGCGCGGCCACCATCTTGGCGGATAGCCACGCCCGTTACGGCCAACGATCTGGACGTCGAGGCCGCGGCGCAGGACCTCATTGGTTAGGCTTTGCGGGCCGCTTTCGAACAGATATGCGTCGAGTTTTTGGGAAAATTGCATTTCGCCCGCGATTTCAAGCAACAGCTGACGGCGGATCATGAAGGCATTCGAGCGCAGATGCACGTTCGGAAAAATGGCGAATCTCGAATCCATTCCTGACAGGCTTTCGAAAGACCCGGTTGCGCCGACCATTCCGATTTTGGGCTGCGCCAGATTGATCGCTAACTTCAACAACCAGTTCGCGCTGAGGATCTCCGAATTGGTGTTAAGAAAGCAAATCACATCTTCGGAAATAGTATCCGCAGCTGCGAGATAAGCACCGATATCAAAGCCGTCATCAGTAGTCTCGATAGTTGCGGCGCCAACACCAGCAAACTGTTCCCTGGCGTTGTCGAGCGCGACCTGCGACGAAAATCCCTTATACACGATGTAAAGCTTGTGCTTGTGCCCTGCCGGGCAAGCGCGATAAGACGCCAAAAAACGGTTGAAGGCAAAACTCCGATCGTCATCAGCGCCGCGCGCCAGATAGACAACCGCAATTGGTTCATCGATGGCGCGCAAAAACATTCCCCTTCACAGAACCGGTTTGTTAACAACAGGCACGAAGGTCGGCGGTGCAATTTCAAGGCATTGCTCGTTGTAAAATGGATCGACACATACCTCATGCGCCCATTGCGACTGGTAGTAATCAAGTTCTGCCATCACCAGCCTCGGAATTCGCGACTGACTTTCGAAATGAATAAGCTCGGCATGCGGGGTGTAGACGATGGTCAACCCGAGCTTGCGCACCTTCTGGCAGAAATCCACATCGTTAAAGCTTTCTGCCAGAAACTCTGTGTAGCCGCCGACTGCCTGGTAGATTTCGCGGCGCGCCATCATGACAGCGCCAGTTACGGCAGAATAATTATGCACGCCATTGATGCTGGCAAAATATCCGGCCGCGCTCCGGCCAGCGTTGCGGGAAACATGATCCGGATTACCAAAATTATGCACCACCCCGGCATGCTGCAAACTGTCATCAGGATAGCATAATTTTGCACCGACAACGCCAACATGCGGCTTTTCGAAATGTTCGAGCAGGCGCTCAATCCAGTCCGGCGAGATAATTTCAATATCGTCATTCATCAGCAGCAGATACTCGCCCGTTGCGGCTGCGGCACCGATATTGAGCTTTCGTGCCACGTTAAAAACAGGTTCATCGAAGGTGATGAGACGGCACCCAAGACGTTCAACTTCCTGCTTCTGCGCATCCTCAAGGTCACCATTATCTACGATGATGATCTCGAAATTCCGGTAAGTGGATTGCAGGTTGATTCCTGTCAAACAATTGAGCAGGAAGTCGAGGGTTTTGCCGCGATGCTGGATTTTCTTCCCCGCGGTCGGTATCACGATGGATACCAGCGGCATGGTGCGCCGATTAATTCGGACCTCGTTCCCGACTGAATAATTGGCAAGCGGACGCACGACACCGTCACGCCCGGTGCGCGCCAAACGTGCGGTCAAAGCTGCGCATTCAATGGCTTTTTCGACAGGATTACTGGCCAGCGAGGTTTCGGATCGGTGGCACAGAACTTTCCTGATTGATGCGATATTCTGATGGCGCTCGGTGAATTTAAGCACAAAGCCGTAATAGCCGGCGCCAAACATCTCATTGATGTCCGAATGGCGGCGGAAGCATGCTGGGTAGCCAACATAGTTGAAGGTTTCGAGGTAGTCCGGGCTCCAGCCAGGTTTATGAAATGGTTGGTCATAGATGCCATCCGGCCGCAATCGGTCCTCGTCAGCATAAATCAGATCGAGGTTAGGGTGCATGTTCAAGCGATTGGCAAATTCATACAATGCAGCAGGATGCAGTATGTCTCCCGCACGCACGACGACAATGTAATCGCCTGACGATTGTTCACTCGACAAAGGCCAGTATTCCGACGTCGCTTCATTCATCGTCCAGTGCGGGTACATCTGCGCTTCGATGGAGGCTATCGTCGGTTGGGCTGACAACCCCGCATAATGTTCAAGCATGATGCTAAAATTCGGCTTGATGGTCATCACGGAAATGTGTTTCCGTAACTCTGAAAGTTCGTCAGTGTACAGTTGGAATTGATTTTTTGTCCAAGCATTGTAGTCGTGCCGAAGTTCTAGATATTCATCGACATGAATGCCGCGTTCAGCAACGATTTTATGATCATTGTTGCGGATCGTAATGACATGAGGCCCGTCCGCCAATGCTAGCGGGCTGACCGCGCGATGCAGGCCGGTTACCGGGTCGTATTTTGCCTGAACACTACATAGCGGCGGGGCAAAATTTTCCGCGGCATTAAAGGCCTGCCACGCAACAAACCCAACCTCGATATCAGCGATATCTCGGTAGCGGATTTCGACGACGGGATGGGCGCCCGTGACCGCCCAATCAGCGGGCGCGACAATCTCGGGCGTCGCATCCCGTGCCAGACGGTCGTCAATAATCTGAATGCCTGTGATTGCCAAAACGTCGCCGGTCTGCGCGTGGCTGATTTCGACCAGATACGCCCCGCGCGCCAGCGGTAGCGGTGCGCGTGCAGCCCACATGCATCCCGCTGGGTCCTGGGCCTGCATTGGTGTCACGGCGACCAGACCGGAACAGTTGCCCCCACCTTCTCGCATCGACACAAGGCGCCAGCTGGCAACCAAGTTGAGCGCGGTTGATGGTGGGCCGGTTTCGATGACGACCGTCGCTTGGCATGCGACATCCGCCCAACGCGTCGGAGACCTTATGGTGACCTGCGGCTGGTGTCGATCGTTGACCGCGATCACCCCCACATCGCCCCGCCACTGCGCCTCCAGCAGTGCGCCTGCTGTGATATCATCAATGCTCCAGCCAAAGACCAAGAGTTCGTTTTGCGCCGGTTTGCAGGTGGCATCGAGAGCAATCGCGGTCAGATAGGCTCCCGTCGCGGCATCGCGGCGACCCTGAAGCTTCAGGGCGTGCCCGAGCTGGAGATGGGTGTCGGCACTGGCGGGGTCGAATTGAAGCGATGCCCGGTAGGCTTCCACAGCCGCGTTGATATCGCCTGACTCCTTAAGCGCGTGGCCATATTGGACCAG
>JACMOQ010000071.1 GCA_014377905.1 Acetobacteraceae bacterium
CGCCCGTGTCGAGGCCGGCGCCCAGGGCGAACACAAAATCCAGCGCGGCTATATCCCGAGCGTAACCTACTCCGCCCACTGGATCGCCCATCGCGGCTTGCGCCAGGCGGTGGCGGGGTTCCTCGAGGAGGAACGCCGGGAGAAAGCGGCGCAGATTGATTATCTTGCGGAATTTGCGCCGTTCAAGCACGAGGTTTGACGGCAGCCCGGGTTCGGCTCTCGTGAAAACATCGCATTATGTTACGATATCAAAACAATATAGTTGCAATTTTTCCCCGCAACCTATCCACTCGTTGAAAAAACCACCTTTTCGCCGATGACCCCATCCAAACCAACCGCATCATCCCGCGGCCAAATCTGCGGGGTGATCTGCGCCGCCTCCTCGGCCGCCACCGCCAGCGTAGCCGCCGGCGCCACCATCATTGTGACCGCCGCGAGGTCATAGCCCAGCATGCGGCACAGTGGGCGCAATACCCGCCCAACCCCCGGCATTGCCACGATCAACGCCTGCATCTCCGGCTCGGCCAATAAATGCGCCAATTGCGAGCCATAGCCGGCCGCCTCCCAGCCAAGCTCGCGCACCAGCCAGCCGCGCTGCGTCGGCAGGCGGATTGCGCCCACCTTGCGCACCCGCGCGCCGGGATCCCGCGCCGCCCGCTCCGCCCGGACCCCAAATGCTGCGGTCGCACTTCGTTCGAAACGCCCCGCAGCGCGGCTTAGCCACCGCCAGACCGGCCCGATCAGCGCCACCAGCCTTGGTTCCCGCAAGAAGCGCCGCGCCACCAACGCCGCCACCCCGAGCAGAATGCCTGCCAACCGCGGCGCCAGCTCGGGCGCGCAGTCTTTCAGGCTCTTTCGCGGGGTGAGTGGTGCAACGAGTGAGTTCATGTTTAAATGAATAACTTAATTGCTCATCAACTGCAAGAAATTTCGCCCACCACGATGGCGAAATTCGTGGATTATAAAATCGCGGATCGATCGCAATGGTTTGAAAACAATGGCATCTGGGCAGTTGCTCCTTTTGTTCACAAAAAGAGGGCGCGTCCTTGCATTACCGATCCGTCAACCGAATTTCAATCCGCCGGTTCTTCGCATAGGCCTCCGGGCTGTCGGAATTATCCAAAGCCTGGTTATCGCCAAACCCGGAGGCTGCCAGACGGTTGGCCGGCACGCCTTCGCCAACCAGCAATTTTACCACCGTGATTGCCCGGCTCGATGACAGTTCCCAGTTCGAGGCAAAGCGGCCGCCGCCTTGCAGGGGTTGGCGATCGGCGTGGCCGTCGATGCGCAGCAGCCAGTTCACCTCGGGCGGGATTTTGGCGGAGATTTCCATGATAGTTGCCGCAAGCGTCTTCATCTGATCCCAGCCATTAACGGAAAGATCCGCGCTGCCGACTGGGAACAGGACTTCGGATTGGAACACAAAGCGATCGCCGACCACCTGAATGCCGGGGCGGTTGGCGAGCACCGCGCGCAGACGGCCGAAGAAATCGCTGCGGTAGGATTGTAATTCCTCGATTTTCTGAGCAAGTGCGGCGTTCAGGCGGCTGCCAAGATTGACGATCTGGACATCCTTGTCTTTGCCGGCGCTTTCGGCGGCATCGAGCGCCCGTTGGGCGCTGCCCATCTGGGCCCGCAACTCGGCAATCTGGCGGTTGAGCAGCGACATTTGTGCCCGCGACGAGTCGGCCAGCCGTCGTTCATCAACGAGCAGCGCCGTCGCGGCCTTGCCGCGTTCGGCTTCAGTGGTGGCGCGCGCGGCAGCATCGCGGGCCTGCAGTTCAAGCTCGTCGCGCAAGGCCGCCAACGCCTTGTTCTGCTCGGCGAGGCGGGCGAGGTCGGACAGGCGCAATTCCAAGGTGGCGCGGTCGGCTTTGACGGTGCGATCCAATGCCTCGGACTGGCGCTGCATTTCCGACAGACGGGATTGGGCCCCGGCAAGATCGTTATTGGTGGCATCAAGTTGGCGTTGGGCGGCGATGATTTTAGCAGCGTTGCCGGCGGCATCGTTACTGGCAGTATCGAGGCGGGTGGCGAGCGCGTTCAACTGGGCTTGCTGGGCATCGTTGCGGGCTTGGCGCGCCGCAATCTGGGTATCGGCATCAACGAGGCGGGCGGCAAGCTGGTCGCGGTCGCGGGCGAGCACATCGCGCTCGGTCAAGGTGCGGCCCTGCTGGGTGCGCAGCGAGGCCAGTTCCTGCACCAGCATGTCACGGGCGACGGTGCCGGTGGCGAGGTCGCGGCTTAATTGGGCGAGGGATAATTTCAGGTCGGTGGTGCGGCCGCGTTCGAGCGAGAGCATATCGGCAAGTTCGGTCAGTTGTCGGCCGGCGCGGTCGAGCGCCTGGTCGCGGCCGGACAACGCGACCGACAGGAAGGCCTGGCCAAGAACGAAAACCAGCAGCACAAAGATGATCACCATCAACAATGTCGACAAAGCATCGACATAGCCGGGCCAGGCGTTCATCTCGCCATGGTTGCCAGTGCCGCGCCGGCGGGCCACGTCAGTGGCCCGAGGCCAGCTGGCACTTTTGCCAGTTGGCTGGATCGGCCCACCGAATAAGCTGCCCGGTCATCGCGGCTCGCTCTCGGCGATGGCCGCGATGGTGCGGGTCAGGATCTTGATCTCATTGCGCAAATCGGCAGTCGATTGTGCGCGGCCCTGCTCGGTTTCGGTGATCAGGCGTTGCAGGATGAGTTCAATATTGCGCAGATGGGCGCGCGAGACATCGTCGCCGCTGCGTTCGCCGAGTTTTTGCAGGGCGGGGGCGATCGAGGCCTGGGTTTCCGCCAGCCGCAACATCAATTGCTGGCTGGTGCGCAGGGTTTCGGCCAAGGCGCCCAACCGTTCGTTGAGCGCCATCAGCGCCTGGGTGCCGTCGCGCCGGTCATCCTCGCCCCGCGCCAAGGTGCGTTGCAGGCCTTCCATGTTTTCGGCGGTCTGTTCCAGAAGCGCCTGGACATAAACCGGGACCGAGCCGCTGGCCTCAGCGTCGCCGCCCAATACGCCCGAAGACAGGCGGGTAAGGCCGGCGAGCCATTCCTCCAACTCATTGTAAAACCGGTTCTGCGCCTGGCCGGCGGTGAGGTCGAGGAAGCCGAGCACGAGCGAGCCGGACAAGCCGAGCATAGAGGCCGAAAATGCCGTGCTCATCCCGCGCAACGGCTTGGTTAGCCCCGATTTCAACTGTTCGAACAGCGCATTAATGTCACCCGAGCCGACCGACATGCCGGCGATGACGTCGGAAATCGCTGAAATTGTCAGCAACAGGCCCCAGAATGTGCCCAGCAGCCCGAGGAAGATCAGCAGCCCGATCATGTAACGCGACAATTCGCGGCTTTCATCAAGCCGCGACCCAATCGTATCGAGCAGTGCCCGCGTGGCCTGCGACGACAAAGTAAAGCGCGCGTTGCCGTCGCCACGTTCCTGCTGCCGGGCTTCCAACATCCGCGCCATCGGCGTCAGCAGGCGCGGCGGCGGGGCGATGCCGGGGCGGCCCTTGTTGCGCTGGAACTGGTCGAGCCAGTCAACTTCGGGCGAAAGGCGGATGACCTGGCGTAAATTCCAGCCAATCCCGAGCAGCGCCACGAACGAGATCAGGCCGTTAAGCAGCGGATTGGCGGCAAAGGCACCGAACAAGGTATCCCCAAGCAGGGCACACACAACCACAACCGCTACCAGGAACAGCACCATGCGCAGCAGGAACACAATCGGCCGGGTCATTGCGCGGAAATCCTGACAGGCGTCAACGTCATCGCTCATTCCTTGCAGAAAAGATCACCTGGTGGGCTTGGCTTGCGTGGCGGGAGTGGGCGAGACCTCAATATCGACGCGATCGGCAATTTCATCGGCGGGCGGCGGGGCTGCAAGTGAACGCATGATGATCCGGCTAGCGGCAACCCCCTCGTTGATCAGAACGCCGCGCACCGTCAAGCCGCGGGTCAGCGATAATCGCCGGCTGGCTGAGGCATCGTCGGCCTTGCCGGCGGCGGTGGCAAGCAAAGTAAAGCGGGCATCGGCGGGGGCGCTGTGGACCAGGGCGCGAATGCTGCGCTCAGTGATCGGGTTCAAATCGCCGCGTCCCGGCCCGAACGTAACCCGCAAGCCGGTTCCCAAGGGTTCGGTAATGCCGGGGGCATCGGCTGAAATCTGCAAGGGCGGCGGCGGCGGTGGCGGGCGGGTCGGTACGGGTGGGGCCGGTGGCAGGATGACCGCAGCGCCAGGCGGGGCAGCCGGCATATCGGGGGTAACGCTGGGCGACGGCACCACGCCACGCGTCGCGGGCGGCGTCTGGGCCAAGGCGGGCGGGGCCAGGGCGGGCAGGACCAGCGCACACGCCAGCCCGAGCCAAAGGAGGATTTGTTTTTTCATCGGTCGGGGGAGTTTAGCGGAGCATCGCGTCCGGCTCAATCGAGTTCACCACGGCAATTGTGCCGGTTAAAGCCGCATGATCAGCAGGCGCCTGCCGCCCGAAATATCGGGACCCGCAATACTGGGATGGCAGCGACCCTTTGGGTATGCTAATAAAACGAAGGTTTCGTTGGCAGATATGAGCAATTCCGGCGGATAAAATTGTATTCGTAAATTAAGCGCTCGGGAGGGGACGGAATGGCTTGGATCGACAAATTATTGAACGTGTCCGTGAATCGTATTTTAATCAAATTGCGTTACGAGATTGACCAGAGAAAATATCTCGGTGTCAGTCATTCGAAAGTTTATGATTGGGATTGGAATGCGATACGCTTCAATCGCATCGCGCTGGTGAATAGCCTGATTGCTAAAACCAAAGGTATTGAAACGCGGTATCTCGAAATCGGGTGCGCGGGAAATGATTTGTTTGACGCCGTGGCGTGTATCAGCAAAATCGGTGTTGACCCTGCCTCTGGCGGCACGCACAGAATGCTGTCCGATGATTTTTTCGCGACCAATACGGACAGTTTTGACGTCATATTCATCGACGGCCTGCATCATTATGATCAGGTGAAGCGGGATACGGTCAACGCATTGAAAGTGTTGAACGAAGGGGGATGGATTGCGTATCACGACTTCCTGCCGGCCGACTGGAAGGAGCATCACGTGCCCCGGATTCAGTCAACCTGGACCGGTGACTGTTGGAAGGTTGCGCTTGAGCTTACTGAGGCGAGCGGTTTGGAGTTCAAAATCGCGGCAATCGATCACGGTGTCGGCGTGTTGCGCAAAACCGGTGGGACCGTCAGCATTCCCGATTATTCCGCACGGCTGAACAAGGCGGAATTTGACGTGTTCATTGAGAATTTTGATCGATTGCCGATTGCCGACTACACCGAAGTCCTAACCTGGATTTCGAACGCCCCACGCTAAAGGGGTCGGGTCTAAACGCGTTGCGGTTGGCCGCGCGCGGGCACATTGGCTGCAATTTTTGTCTTGGGAAACTGATATGGCCGACCTTCATGAACTGTCTGCGACCGCCGCCATCGGGCGCATGGGTGCGGGCAAACTGGCGATCGGCGATTATCTCGAAGCCTGTCTTTCCCGGATCGCGGCGCGCGAGCCGGTGGTGCGGGCCTTCACCCGGTTTGACCCCGATCTGGTGCGCCGTCGTGCCCGCCACGCGCCGGCAGGTGCGCTGCGGGGGATGCCGGTCGGGGTGAAAGACGTGCTCGATACCGCCGATCAGGCCGCCGAATATGGCTCACCGATTTGGGCTGGGCATCGGCCGTTTGCGGACGCCGCCGCGATCGCCTGGGTGCGGGCGGCGGGGGCAGTGGTGATGGGCAAGACTGTCACCACCGAATTTGCTACCCGCAAGCCAGGGCCAACCGCCAATCCGGCGGGGCTGTCGCATACGCCGGGTGGATCGTCATCAGGGTCCGCGGCCGCGGTTGCCGATTTCATGGTGCCGTTCGCGTTCGGCACCCAAACCGCTGGCAGCATCATCCGCCCAGCGGCGTTTTGTGGCGTGGTGGGCTACAAGCCGAGCTTCGGGATGATCCCGCGTCTGGGAATGAAGGTGATGTCGGAAAGCCTCGACACCATCGGCACCATCGCCCGCAGCGTGGCCGACGCGGCGTTGCTGGCCGGGGTGGCGGGCGGGGTCGATCTCGGCGATCCCGATCTCAAGCCAGGGCGGGCGCCGCGCATCGGGCTGTGCCGGTCGCCAAGCTGGAAACATGCGGCAGTGGAAACGCAGGCTTTGTTCGACCGGATTGCGGCACCTTTAGCCCGTGCTGGGGCGACAGTGGTCGATTGCGAATTGCCGGCGGCTTTCGACGCATTGGAAGGCGTGCACCCGATCGTGATGAACGGGGAAAGCGCGCGCTCGATGGGATGGGAACTGGCCAACGCGCGCGCAGGGCTGAGCGATGGCTTGCGCGAACGGCTGGAATGGGGCCTCGCGCAGGGGGCGCCGGCTTTGGCGGAGGCACAGGCGGTGTTTCGGCGCCTGCAGGACGCGTTTCCCGCGGCGATGGGGGAATGCGACATTCTGCTTACCCCGTCCGCGCCGGGCGAAGCGCCTGACGGGTTGGAATGGACCGGCGATCCGGCGTTCAATTATATCTGGACGGCGCTGCATGTCCCATGCGTGACCGTGCCGGCCGGGACAGGGCCGGGGGGGATGCCGCTCGGGGTGCAGATTGTCGGGCGGCGCGGCGATGACCGGGCAACCCTGGCTTGGGCGCAGTATGTCGCGGCGGCGATTTCCTGAGCTATCCGGCGTAGCGCGGTTCGCGCAGGCCCTTCACCCCAACATCGACGGCGAATAATTGGCCGGCCTGGGGTTCGGCCGCCAGGTCAGCCTCGGTCATGTTTTGGGTCGCCGAGGTGATGAA
>JACMOQ010000072.1 GCA_014377905.1 Acetobacteraceae bacterium
ACGATCTGATGGCGCAACCAGCGACCGTTCGACAATGCGCAATCCTGGCCGGAGGGCTTGCCACAAGGCTCGGTGCGATTTCCGCCGGAACCCCCAAGCCCGCTTTGCCGATTGGTGGCCGGCCATTTTTGGCATGGCAGATGCAGGAAATCTCCCGCTTCGGGGTGGATGAAATCCTGTTCCTGTGCGGGCATCTGTCAGACCGGCTGCGCGAAATTGTTGAAACCATCGCCGCCGACCTGCCGCGCAAGCTGGCGATCCGCTTCTCCGAGGAACCGTTTCGCGCCGGCACTGGCGGGGCGTTGTTCCACGCACGCGGCATGCTCGATCACCGGTTTCTGCTGTGCAACGGCGACTCGTTCTTCGACACCAACCTCGCTTGCCTGCTCGCCGACGGTGCTGATGACGGCCCGGAAGTCCTTGCCCGGATGACGGTGCGCGAGGTTGCCGATACCTCCCGGTTTGGGTTGGTAACGCTTGATGGCGGCAGGGTGACCGCCTTCGCCGAGCGCGGCGGGGCCGAGCCGGGGCTGATCAATGCGGGGATTTACCTGCTGGATCGACGTATTGTGGCGGAAACCAGCGAAATCTGTTCACTCGAACGCGACGTGCTGCCGCGTCTGGCGCGAGCAGGACAGGTACGGGCAACGATCGGCGCCGGCTATTTCATCGATATCGGCATCCCCGACGATCTGGCGCGCGCCGATCGGGAGCTTCCGGCGGTGCTGCAGCGGCGGGCGTTGTTCCTCGACCGTGATGGCACCATCAACATCGACTACGGCTGGGTTGGATCGCGCCACCGTTGGGAGTTTGTCGCCGGGGCGCTGGATGCGATCCGGATGGCAACCGCTGCCGGCTGGCATGTTTTCATCGTTACCAATCAATCCGGCATCGCGCGCGCCTATTACGATGTCGCAGCAGTTGAGGGCCTGCATGGCTGGGTTGGCGACCTGGTGCGGCAAAGCGGCGGCACCATCGATGATGTCCGCATCGCGCCGCACCACCCCAACGCAATGGTGGCGAAATTTCGCGGCGACAGCGACTGGCGCAAACCCAAACCTGGGATGTTGCTGGATTTGCTGCTTGCGTGGCGGCTCGATCCGCCACGCTGCATCCTTATCGGCGATCAGCCGACCGACATCGCCGCCGCCACCGCCGCCGGAATACCGGGCTATCGTTTCGATGGTGGCAATCTGGCGGATTTGGTGGCGCCGTTGCTTCAGCACTCCATTTAGAAACAGGAACCGACGATGCCCCCGACAACCCGCGCGCGTGCGCCGCTCCGCCTTGGCCTCGCTGGCGGGGGCACCGATCTGAGCCCCTATTGCGACCAGTTTGGCGGGGCGGTGCTGAACTGCACGATCGCCCGTTATGCGCACGCGTTCATCAGCCCGGCCGCCGACGATCAAGTGCATTTCGTGGCGCGCGATGTTGCGGTGTCGGAAAGTTTCGCGCTAGATGCCGCGGCCACTGGTGCGGCGCGGCTTGCCATTCATGGCGGGGTTTATCGGCGGATGATGCGGGACTTCAACGGCGGCAAGATGCTGCCCTTGACCATCACCACCTATGTCGATGCGCCGCCCGGATCGGGGCTGGGATCGTCATCGGCGTTAGTGGTGGCGCTGGTTGAAGCGTTCCGCACGTTGCTGGCATTGCCGCTGGGCCCTTATGACGTGGCGCACCTGGCTTATGAGATTGAACGCCTCGACCTTCAGCTCGCGGGCGGCAAGCAGGACCAGTATGCGGCGGCGTTTGGTGGGGCGAATTTCATTGAATTTCTGGCCAATGACCGGGTGATCGTGAACCCGTTGCGGGTACCGGAGGCGTTTATCAACGAGCTTGAGGCGTCGCTGGTGACGTGTTTCACCGGGGTGTCGCGGCGGTCCGAACAGATTATCGAGGAACAGCAGCGCCGAATGGGGCCGGTTGCGGATGCGGCGACCGAAAGCCTGCATCGGCTAAAACAGGATGCGATTGACATGAAGCAGGCGTTGCTACGCGGCAACGTGCCGGCGATGGCGGCGATCCTCAACCGGTCGTGGATTGCGAAGAAGGAAACCGCATCGGGGATCAGCACCGCGTTGATCGAAGCACTGTTCAAGACGGCGATGGAAAACGGCGCGATGGCCGGAAAAATCTCCGGCGCCGGCGGTGGCGGGTTCATGATGCTGATCGTGCCGCCCGAGGAAAGGCTGACGCTGATTGCGGCGCTGAATGCGGCGGGTGGCACGGCGGGGCCGGTGCATTTCACCATGCGCGGGGTGGAGGGGTGGACTGTTCAGGGGTGAATGAAGCCGGCCGTCAACCGGCGGACTGTGTAGGCCCTAGACCGCAGCGTCTGTCGCCGTTCGCATCGGCATGCTGCCTTGGGTCCCCGCCACGGTGCAGGCCAAAGCGGCGGCGGTATTTGCCCGATGCAGCGCTGTTTCCAACGGCAGCCCGCGATCCATGGCTGCCGCCAACACCCCGGTGAAGCAATCACCAGCGCCGGTGGTATCAATCACCGCAACCTTACGGGCGGGTAATTGCCAGGCGCCTCGGTTGGTTGCGGCGGCAAGGCCCGCCTCGCCCAGGGTCATCACCACATCGACCGCAAGGGCGGTGTGCAACGCTTTCGCCGTCGCATCGCATCCCAGCATCTTGGCGAGAAACTCCGCCTCCGGCTCATTGATCACCAGCAGATCGACCATTCCAAGCACATCACGCGGCAACGGCGCGGCGGGGGCGAGGTTGAGAATAATCCGGCTGCCGGCAGCCCGCGCCCGGCGGATCAGCGCCACGGTTTCCGCCGGCGCGCATTCCATTTGCAATAAAACCGTGCTGCGCACTCCGAGCAGCGAATCCTCAACTTGCGCGGCACGCGACGCCAGATTTGCCCCACTTGCCACCGCAATCAGATTGCGCCCGGCCGGATCGACGCAGATCGCGGCGGCACCGGTTGCCAGATCGGACTGGATCACCCTGGTCAGATCAATCCCCGATTTGCGCAGCAGCGCCAACGCATCGGTCGCCAGCGCATCGCGCCCGACCGCGCCGGCGAAAATCACCACCGCGCCATCGCGGGCCGCCGCTACCGCCTGGTTGGCGCCCTTGCCACCTGGTTCGAGTTGCAAATTCGGTCCCAGCACGGTCTGCCCGACCAGCGGCAGCGCTGGCAGGCGAAAGATAAGGTCGAGATTAATCGACCCCAAACAGACGATCATCCGTCGCGCCCCAGCGAGGCCATCATTTCCGTCCATTCGCGCTTGGACAGCCCACTGCCCTTTTGGTCAACCGCCTCGCCCGCCAGCATCCGCCGGATGATCGCCATCGACGGCGCGGAAAAACTCACCGCGCCCAGGCGATAATCCTGGAACGCCTGGGCTGTCACCGGCACCCAGGCCAGTAGGCTTTCCAGCATCACGTCGGCATAGACGCGAATTTCGTACTGCGCGTGGGTATCCCCGCGCAGCGACAGGAAATTCAGCAAATTATGCAGATCGGTCTTCCAGTACCACTGGGTATAGGTGTTCAGCGTGAGGTTCATGCGCGCCAACTCCCGCGCCAGGCCCTGGCGATCGGGATCGACCGGGGTGCCGTCCGGATTTTCATTCAACATCGCGGCATAGTTGTCATAAGTGCGCATCGCGTCGCCGCGCAGCAGGTCCATGACCTCGGCGGCTTCCGCCCCTTGCAACACATCGCCGCGGCCTTGCCGGTTAACCGATGATTGCGCGGCGAGATGCTCCGGTGCTGGCAGATAGAATTCGCGATCGAGAATCGAATAGCGCGCGGAGTACTCGTTCACATTGGCGGTGCGGTGCCTGATCCACTGGCGTGCGACGAAAATCGGCAATTTGATGTGGTATTTGATCTCGCACATCTCAAACGGCGTCGTATGGCGATGGCGCAGCAAATAGCGGATCAGCCCGGCATCTTCGGTGGTGCGCCGCGTGCCCCGGCCATACGATACCCGTGCTGCCTG
>JACMOQ010000555.1 GCA_014377905.1 Acetobacteraceae bacterium
GCTCGGGCCCGACGGCGTGCTGGCGCAGGTTGCCCGGCTGGATGCGATATTTGGCCCGATCGTGCGCGCCCATCTCGACCAATGGTTTTGGACGGTGGACCTGGCATCGTCGCCGGATGATCCTATCACTGGCTGATCGGCGGTCGCGCATTGCGTGCAGGTAATGAGGGGATGGAGCTTGCGCCGGATAGCGCCTAATGTTGCCGCTCGTCAGCCAGCGATCGGCGATCAACCTTCGAGGGAGTGCTCCCGGCTATGACCATATCCATGCTCAGAAAGACGGCGCTGCTGGCAGCCGCGGCACTCGCCGCCTCGCTTGGCGTCGCCCAGGCGCAGAACAAGACCCTGGTCTATTGTTCGGAAGGGTCGCCGGAAAACTTCAACCCGATGATCAACACCACCGGAACCTCACTGCAGGCGAGCCGGCCGATTTATAACGGGCTGACCACCTTCGTGAACGGCACCACCAATGTTGGCCCCGCGCTTGCAGAAAAATGGGACGTCTCGGCCGATGGCCTGACCTATACTTTCCATCTGCGCCGCAACGCCAAGTGGCATTCCAACAAGAATTTCAAGCCCACCCGTGGGTTCAACGCCGATGACGTGGTGTTCAGCTTCGACCGTCAGGGCAACCCGGCCAATCCGTACCACAAGGTCACCGGCGGCGGATATGATTACTGGGCCGATATGAACATGCCCAAGCTGCTGAAATCGGTCACCAAGGTGGACGATTACACGGTAAAGCTTACCTTGAATGTGCCGCAGGCGCCGTTCATTGCCAATATTGCGATGCCGTTCGCATCAATCCAGTCGAAAGAATATGCCGACGTACTGCTCAAGATGGGCAAGCCCGAGCTCATCGATCAGGACCCGATCGGTACTGGCCCGTTTGAGTTCGTCCAGTACGTCAAGGACGCCACCATCCGTTACAAGCGTTTCGATGGTTACTATGGTGACAAGGCCAAAGTGACCAACTTGGTCTATTCGATCAATAAGGACGCCGCCGTCCGTCTCGCCAAGCTGCGCGCCAATGAATGTCAGATTTCGCCGTTCCCGTCGCCGGCCGACCTGCCGTCGATCCGCGCTGACAAGAACCTGCAATTGCTGTCCCAGCCCGGCTTGAACATCGGCTACCTGGCGTTCAACGTAACCAGGAAGCCGTTTGACGATGTGCGGGTACGCACCGCGATCAATATGGCGGTGGACAAGAAGGCCATTCTGACGGCTGTCTATCAGGGTGCCGGACAGACCGCGAAAAACCTGATCCCGCCGACGATGTGGAGCTACAACGATAAGGTCGAAGACTTCAAATACGATCCGGCAGCGGCGAAGAAGCTGCTCGCCGAAGCCGGCTTCCCGGACGGGTTCGAAACCGATTTGTGGGCGATGCCGGTGCAGCGCCCGTATAACCCGGACGCGAAACGTATCGGTGAACTGATGCAGGCCGATCTGGCGAAAATTGGCGTTAAGGCCAAAATCGTCAGCTACGAATGGGGCGAATATCGCAAGCGCGCCTCGGCCGGCGATCATCAGATGGCCCAGCTTGGCTGGTCCGGCGATAATGGCGATCCGGATAATTTCTTCGCGGTGCTGGCAAGCTGTGCCGCCGCCAAGGCCGGTTCGGTGACCAAATGGTGCAACCAGGACTATGACGCCCTGATCACCAAGGCCGCCACGATCAGCAATGTCGCCGAACGCACCAAGCTCTATGAACAGGCCCAGGTAATCATGCACAAGGATGCACCCTATCTGTTCATCGCGCATTCGGTGGTATTTTGGCCACTCCGTGCCAACGTGACCGGCTTTAAGATTTCGGCCGTGGGCGGCTACGACTTCGCTAATGTCGACCTGAAGTAGTCCTGCCGCAATGCTGCGCTATTTGCTGCGGCGGGTCTTGCTCGTCGTGCCGACTTTCCTCGGCGTGATCCTGCTCAGCTTCACGCTCATTCATCTCGTGCCCGGTGATCCGATAGAGGCACGGGTGGGTGAGCGTGGCATTGCACCAGAACGGCTGGCCGCGCTGCGCCATGAATTTGGCTATGACCTGCCGATCTGGCGGCAGTTTCTTGATTATCTCTGGCAGGTTATGCATGGCGATCTTGGGGTATCCCTGGTGACCCATCGCACGGTCTGGTCGGAGTTCCTGACTTTGTTCCCCGCCACCATCGAACTGGCGATCTGCGCGATCAGTTTTGCGGTTTTGCTCGGTGTGCCGCTCGGCATGATTGCAGGCTTGCGGCGTGGCACGGCCTTTGATTTCGGTCTTATCGGGGTGTCAGTGACCGGCGCCTCGATGCCGATTTTCTGGTGGGGTCTGATGATGATCCTGATTTTCTCGGTCGGGCTCGGGTGGACCCCGGTTTCCGGGCGGATCAGCGATCTTTATTTCATTGAGCCGTGGACCGGCTTTATGACCATCGATTGCTGGTGGGCCGAGGATGACGGCGCCTGCCGCTCAACCTGGTCGCATCTGATCCTGCCCACCATCGTGCTGGGCACCATTCCGCTGGCAAATTTTGCCCGCATGACCCGGTCGGCGATGCTGGAGGTTCTTGGTGAGGATTACATCCGCACCGCGCGCGCCAAGGGTCTTGGCAGCTTGCGCATCAATGTTGTCCACGCGCTGCGCAATGCGCTGATCCCGGTGGTGACAGTGATCGGGCTTTCGATCGGTGGCTTGCTCGGCGGGGCCATCCTGACAGAAACGATTTTCGCCTGGCCGGGTATCGGCCATTGGATCATCGAAAGTATTCAGGGGCGCGACTATCCGGTGCTGCAAGGCGGCACATTGCTGATCGCGGTGATTGTGATCAGCGTCAATCTGGGTGTGGATATGTTGTATTCGGTGCTTAACCCGCGGATCCGGCGCTGATGCCGTCGCAGTTGGCAATCTTCTGGCGCAGCTTCGCCGAAAACCGCGGGGCGGTGTTCGGGTTTGGCCTGATGCTGGTCCTGATCCTGGTCGCCTTGTCAGCCGATTTTATGTCGTTGCACGGCCCGATTGAACAATACCGTGACAACTTCCTGACCCCGCCAGCCTGGGAAGAAGGCGGCACGTGGCGCTTTCCGTTGGGCACCGATGATGTCGGCCGCGACATGCTGTCGCGGCTGATCCATGGCGCGCGCCTGTCGCTGATGATCGGCTTCACCTTGGTCGCAGTCGCACTCGTGGTCGGCACCAGCCTGGGGCTGACGGCTGCTTTCTTCGGTGGCATCGTTGATATTCTGATCATGCGGCTGGTCGATGTGATCCTGGTATTCCCCAGCCTGCTGCTGGCGATTGTCGTGGTGGCGATCATCGGGCCGGGCCTGTTCAACGCGATGATCGCGGTGGCCGTGGTGACCTTGCCGGGCTATGTCCGCCTCGCGCGCGCTTCCGCCCTGGTTGAACTGAACCGCGACTACGTGAGCGCGACGCGCGCCATGGGTGCATCGATGCCGCGCCTGATGTTCGATACCGTGCTGCCCAACTGCATGGCGCCATTGATCGTGCATGCAACGTTGGGGTTTTCAACCGCGGTGCTCGATGCGGCGGCGCTGGGTTTCTTGGGCCTCGGCGCCCA
>JACMOQ010000556.1 GCA_014377905.1 Acetobacteraceae bacterium
CGTCGTGGTTCGATCCGTATGCGCAAACCGCCGCCACCAATTATGTCGGCCTGAAAGCGGCCGGGCGCGGTCCGCAACGCCTGATCCTCGGGCCATGGACGCATGGCGATCGCAGCCTGGCCCGCTTTGGCGATGTCGAATTCGGTCCCAATGCCACCCTCGATAGCTGGGCGGGCGACTGGATGCAGTATCGCCTGCGCCATTTCGACGCTGTCATCCATGGCCATGCTAACAATGAACCAGCGGTTCGGGTGTTCGTGATGGGCGGCGGCAGCGGCAAGCGCGATGCCACCGGGTATCTGCTGCACGGTGGCCGCTGGCTGGGTCTCGCGGACTGGCCGCCGCCGGCCATGGTGCCGACGCAATGGTATCTGCATGGCGATGGCGCGTTGTCCGCGGACATGCCGTCCAAGAAAGCCGCGCCGGTCGCCTATGACTTCGACCCCGCCCACCCGGTGCCGACGATTGGCGGCAATTTCAGCAGCCTCGATCCGGTCGCCTATGCCGGCAGTTGGAACCAGGTCGAGGCCCCTGGCTTTTTCGGCTGCACCGCACCCTTCCTGCCGCTGTCATCGCGCGCCGATGTGCTGGCGTTCCAATCCGCGCCTCTCGCCGAACCGGTGCAGATCGCCGGGCCGATTGAGGTCACGTTGTGGGTTTCGACCAACGGCCCGGACACCGATTTCACCGCCAAGCTGATCGACGTCCACCCGCCAAGTGCCGACTACCCGCAAGGCTACGCGATGCTGCTGACCGACAGCATCATCCGCCTGCGCTATGTTGAAGACCCCACCCAGGAAATTTTCCGCCAACCGGGCGAGATGGTGAAAGCGGTGCTGACCCTGCCGCCGGTGGCCAATTTATTCACCCCAGGCCATCGCATCCGGCTGGATGTATCCTCGTCGAACTTCCCCAAGTTTGACGTCAATCCGAATACCGGCGAACCCGAAGGCTATGCCCGCCGCCGCCGCGTTGCGGTCAATAGCGTTTACGTCGATGCCAACTGGCCAAGCCATGTGCTGCTTCCCATTCTGCCGCTTTAGAGGACCCCAAGATGCCGCAACCCGACCATATTTCTGTCCTTGGCGTGCCTGATCCGGCCGGGCTTGATGACGATCTCAAGGTCATCTGGGCGAAATGCGTCGAAAAACTCGGCTTCGTGCCCAATGTGTTTGCGACCTACAGCCTCAAGCCGCAGCGCCTGCGCAACTTCATGGCGATGTATAATGAGATTATGTTGGCCAAATCAGGGTTGACCAAGCTGGAACGCGAGATGATCGCGGTCGTCGTGTCATCGGCCAACCGCTGCTATTATTGCCTTGTTGCCCATGGCGCCGCGGTGCGGATGATGTCGGGCGATGCCGAACTCGGGGAAATGATGGCGCTGAACTATCGGGTCGCCAAACTCGACCCCCGGCAGCGCGCCATGCTGGATTTCACCTGGAAGCTGACCACGACGCCAAATCTGGTCGATGAAGCGGACCGCGATGGGCTGCGCGCGGTGGGGTTGAGCAACGACGATGTCTTCGATCTAGCCGAGACAATTGCTTTTTTCAACCTATCCAACCGGATGGCGTCGGCGACCGATATGATGCCCAATCGGGAGTATCACGGGGCGCAACGACCGTAAGGTTGCCCGTCCCAGCGTAGCACGAACCAGGAGCCCCATCATGCTGACCCTCAAAGACCCCACCCTGCTTCGCCAGGCCAACTACATCGACGGTAAATGGGTCCAGGCGGACAATGGCGCCACCCTTAAGGTCCACAACCCCTCGACCGGCATACTGGTTGGCGAGGTCCCGGCACTCGGCACCGCCGAAACTCGCCGTGCGATTGAAGCCGCCCATCGCGCCCAGCCGGCCTGGCGGGCGCTGTTGGCCAAGGAACGCGCTGCCATCATCCGGCGCCTGTTCGACCTGATGATCGCCAACACCGAAGACCTTGCCATCATCATGACCGCCGAGCAGGGCAAACCGCTCGCCGAGAGCCGGGGCGAAATCGCCTATGCGGCGAGCTTCCTGGAGTGGTTTTCCGAGGAAGCCAAACGCGTCTATGGCGACACCATCCCGCAAAACGCCAAAGGCCGACGCATTATCGTCACCAAGGAGCCGATCGGGGTTTTCGCCGCCATCACGCCGTGGAATTTCCCGGCCGCGATGATCACCCGCAAAACCGGGCCTGGGTGGGCGGCGGGCTGCACGGGGGTTATTCGCCCCGCGAGCCAGACGCCGTTTTCCGCATTGGCGATCGCGCTGCTGGCGGAACGCGCGGGGATGCCGGCAGGCGTTTGCAACGTGATCACCGGGCCTTCGGGGCCGATGGGTGCGGAGTTGACGTCCAATCCGCTGGTCCGCAAGTTGACCTTTACTGGCAGCACCGAGGTTGGCGCCAAGCTGCTGGCGGCATGCGCGCCCACGGTGAAGAAAACCAGCATGGAACTCGGCGGCAACGCGCCGTTCATCGTGTTCGATGACGCCGACCTTGATGCCGCGGTGATCGGCGCGATGGCGAGCAAATATCGCAACACCGGCCAAACCTGCGTCTGCGCCAACCGTATGCTGGTGCAGGACGGAGTTTACGACGCGTTTACGGCCAAGCTGCTTGTGGCGGTTGAAGCATTGAAGGTTGGCGACGGCATGGAAGATGGTGTCACCCAAGGCCCGCTGATCAATGCCGCCGCAGTTGCCAAGGTTGAAGAACACATCGCCGACGCGCTTGCCCGCGGTGCCCGGGTGGTAACCGGTGGCGCCCGCCATGCGCGCGGTGGCACGTTCTTCCAGCCGACCCTGCTCGTTGATGTGCCACATGACGCGCTGATTTCCCGCGAGGAAACTTTCGGTCCGGTGGCACCGCTGTTTCGCTTCAAGACCGAAGCTGAAGCCATCGCCTTGGCCAACGACACTGAATTCGGTCTGGCGAGCTATTTTTATTCCCGCGATATCGGCCGCATCTTCCGGGTCGCCGAGGCGCTGGAATATGGCATGATCGGCATCAATGAGGGCATTATCTCCACCGAGGTGGCGCCGTTCGGCGGGGTGAAATCGTCGGGCTTGGGCCGCGAGGGATCGCACCAGGGCATTGATGAGTATCTGGAGATTAAGTATCTCGCGATCGGAGGTATCGGGACGTAGGTAGGCCGAAGAAAGCACCTCCTTCGGTTCCAAGTGCGCACAAGCAATAGTGCGCCAGTATCAAAAAGTTTTTTTGGTTCTTTTTGTTCACAAAAAGAATTTCTTTCTGCGGAGAACCTCAATGCCCCACGACTTCGACCTCTTTGTCATCGGCGGCGGCTCCGGCGGCGTTCGCTGCGCCCGCATCGCGGCCAGCCACGGCGCCCGGGTTGGCGTGGCGGAGGAACGTTTTTGGGGCGGCACCTGCGTCAATATCGGCTGTGTGCCGAAAAAGCTGCTGGTGATGGCGAGCGAGTATGGCGCGGGCCTGGACGACAGCCGTGGCTTTGGCTGGGATGTGGCGCCGGTCAAGCACAACTGGGGCGCGCTGATCGCGGCGAAAGACCGCGAAATTGACCGGCTACAGGCTATTTACAAGCGCATGATGGAGGGTGCCGGTTGCACCGTGTTTGACGCCCGCGCCAAGCTGGTCGACGCCCATACGATTTCCGTTGGTGGCAAAACCGTCACCGCCGATCGTATCGTGATCGCGACGGGTGGCCGCCCGACCCGCCCAGACTTCCCCGGCGCAGAACACTGTATTATCTCCGATGACGCGTTCTATCTTCCCGACCTGCCGCCGCGCATCGCCATTCTTGGCGGAGGATATATTGCGGTTGAATTCGCCGGGATTTTCGCCGGATTGGGGGCCAAGGTCGATCTGATCTTCCGGCAACCCTTGCCGTTGCGTGGG
The DNA here is from genome assembly GCA_014377905.1 of Acetobacteraceae bacterium. GTDB lineage: Bacteria > Pseudomonadota > Alphaproteobacteria > Acetobacterales > Acetobacteraceae > CAITOL01. The sequence continues at coordinate 3,865 of JACMOQ010000556.1, forward strand.
TTTGATGAAGACATGCGCACCGCGCTCGATGAAGCCTTGCAAGCGCAAGGCATCAACCTGATCCGCGAAGCCCAAATTGCCAGTATCGACGCCCATAAGCGCATCACCCTGACCGATGGGCGGGTGATCGAAACCGACCTGGTATTTGCCGCCCTCGGCCGCCATGCCTACACCCAGGATCTCGGGCTGGAGGCCGCCGGCGTGCTGACCAAGAAAAACGGCGCGATTGCGGTGGATGCCGAAAGCGGCACCTCGCAGGCCAATATCTTCGCCATTGGTGATGTGACTGACCGGTTGAACCTGACACCCGTTGCCATTGCCGAGGGCCATTCGCTGGCCGAACGGCTTTATGGCGCCGGCCCGCGCAAATGGCATCTCAACCGGGTGGCGACGGCGGTGTTCACCTCCCCTCCGATCGGCACGGTGGGCCTGACCGAGGCCCAAGCCGCCGCCGAGGGGCCAGTTGATATCTATATTTCCCGCTTCACCCCGATGCGGCACACGCTGTCTGGCCGCGCGCGCAAAACTACGATGAAGCTGATCGTCGATCAGGCGAGCCAGCTTGTGGTCGGCGCGCATATGCTGGGCGAGGACGCGCCCGAGATTATCCAGGGCCTGTCGATTGCGATCAATGCGGGCGCGACGAAAGCGGATTTCGATCGCACGGTGGGGATTCACCCGACCGCTGGGGAGGAGTTCGTGACGATGCGGACGCGCACGCGGGTGACGGGGGAGCGGGCGCTGGCGGCGGAGTAGTTTGGCGATCAGATTTCGTAGTCCCCAACCCAGATCATCAACTTTGACAGCGCAGCATCACCCGCCATCTTGCGGATCAATCGATGATCCGCCGTGACCATCGGGGCGCCCAGCTTTTCCGCGAGCGCGACGTAAAGCCCGTCATAGATTGTCACCGAGCCAGCCACTGATATTGCGAAGGCGCGCGGCATCAGGGATTCGATAGGCGTGTCGATGATTGGCGCGCGCATCAGCACGCCCATCCTTTCCTCAGCATCGGCGGCAGTCAAATCGCCTCGGAAGACTTTCGCCCACAGAACGTTGACTGCCTCGGCGCGCCAATGGCTGGGCGCGTGGCGGGCGTCGAGCGCGAGAAGGCGGATGGCGCGATCGCTGTGATCCTCATCGACCACCCATTTGGCTATGACCGACGCATCAATGACGGCCTGCTTCACCCTTCATTACCGATATGGTCCCGATCCCGATCGCGGCGGATGATGTCAGCACTGTTACTGGATTGTGGCGGCGTTCGTGCTCGCAACCGCGCGGCGGCATCGGCAAAGCTTTCTGTTTCTGGCCGCAGAACTTGTTCAAGGATTGCCCGATGTTCCGCCTCGGCCGCCCGCCCGGCGCGGGCAGCACGTTGCTTGAGGGCGCGGACGATGCTGGTGTCGAGATTACGAACGATGAGCTGGCCCATCGGGGTCTCCGATATGATATCATTTGTTGATAGCATGTATGTGCGCTACCTGACAAGCGTTATCCGCCCGGCGCGATCAGTTCAATACCCGGCAACGGCGCCATGGTCCCGGATATCGCGTGTATTTTGTGCGTCGAGGCATGCTGTTGATCATGCTTTTGTGCGGCGGTGACAAAATACGCAGGCAAGCGATATCAGAATGGCGAAGTCTTTTCCTGATGACCTGAACGATGAAGACAATGCCGGCTAAGACGCGTCCATTTGATCCCGCTACCTATCTCGATAATGAGGAAGGCATTGCGGCTTATTTGAATGAGGTGCTGCTGTCCAATGACCCCGGCTTCATAGCCGATGCGCTCGGCGTTGTTGCCCGGGCGGCGCTTGGCATGGCGACAGTGGCACGCGATGCCGGGCTTTCGCGAGGAGGCCTGTATTGGACGCTCGGTCAGGACGGCAGTCTGGAACTTTGTAGTAACTCGGATCCGAAAGCCTACCTGGCCTGATTTCCAATACTCAATCGAACTCTGTCGGGGCTCATCGACGATGCTTTTCGAGCGGGTTGAACCATCTCAGCTTGCCGCCCGTGCGTCAGCCAATGATGTAATTCGGCATTCCTCTCACACTGCGGCCCCGCCCACCACCCATGCGCGCCCCCCGTTCCCTCCGCCCCCCAATCCGTCGTAGTTTCCTGCCACAAGTCGCGGAGAAACGCCCCTATGCCCACCAACTGGTCGCCGGAATCCTGGCGCGCGCTGCCGATCAAGCAAATGCCGACTTATCCGGACGGGGAGAAACTCGCGGCCATGGAGGCGAAATTGCGCCTCTATCCGCCGTTGGTGTTCGCCGGTGAAGCCCGTCGCCTGAAAGCGTCTCTCGCCGAGGTCGCCGAGGGCCGCGCGTTTGTGCTGCAAGGCGGCGATTGTGCGGAAAGCTTTCAGGATTTCACCGCCAACATCATCCGCGACAGTTTCCGGGTGCTGCTGCAAATGGCGGTGGTGCTGACGTTCGGCGCCGGCGTGCCTGTGGTGAAAATGGGCCGCATGGCTGGGCAGTTTGCCAAGCCGCGCAGCAGCGATACCGAAACCATCGGTGGCGTAACCCTGCCAAGCTATCGCGGCGACATCATCAACGGGCCTGGGTTCGACGCCGCATCGCGCATCCCCGATCCGGCGCGGATGGAAACCGGTTATTTTCAGTCGGCTGGATCATTGAACCTGCTGCGTGCCTTCGCGACCGGCGGGTATTCGGATTTGCATGAAGTCCATCGCTGGAACCTCGAATTCGCCGCACGCTCCCCGCTTGCCGCGCGTTACCAGGATCTCGCGTCGCGCATCGACGAAACCCTCGCCTTCATGGCCGCCTGCGGGATGACCAGCGCATCCACCCCCCAAATCCGCGAAACCGATTTCTACACCAGCCACGAAGCGCTGCTGCTGCCGTACGAACAGGCGCTGACCCGGGTCGATTCAACCTCGGGTGACTGGTACGCGTGTTCCGCGCATTTCCTGTGGATCGGCGACCGCACCCGCCAGCCCGACCATGCCCATGTCGAATTCCTGCGCGGGGTGAAAAACCCACTTGGCCTCAAGGTCGGGCCGACCACCAGCGTCGATGATTTGCTGCGCCTGATCGACACGCTGAACCCCTCCAACGAAGCCGGCCGCATGACCCTCATCAGCCGGATGGGTGCTGAAAAGGTCGAAACCCTGCTGGCGCCGCTGGTCCGCGCGGTCAAGCGTGCCGGGAAGAAAGTGGTGTGGCTGTGCGATCCGATGCACGGCAACACCATCAGCACCGCCAACAAAACCAAGACCCGCAGCTTTGACGCAATCCTGGCCGAGGTCCGCGGGTTCTTTGATGTCCACGCCGCGGAAGGCACCTGGGCGGGTGGCGTGCATGTCGAGATGACGGGTCGGGAGGTCACGGAATGCATTGGCGGGGCGCACCAACTCTCCGAAGCCGATCTCGCCGATCGTTACGAAACCTTTTGTGACCCGCGCCTCAACGCCGAACAATCGCTCGAACTTGCCTTCCTGGTGTCGGAGGAGTTGAAGCGCCGCCGGGACTTCACCCCGCTCGCCGCCGCGGCGCAGTAGGACCGTGGACAATCTGGCGGCAGACATCGCCGCGCGCACCGATGTTTATTTCAACCGCACCCGCCAGGTCGTGCAGCGCTTCGGCGACCGGCGCGTGACTTACGCAGTGTTCTTGCGCCGCCCGGTGGTGTCGGCGCCACGGTTGATGCTGGACTGGATCCAAGCGGTTGCGAAAGAACGGGGCACGTCGTTCGACATTGATGTGACCCATCCGGAAGGCAGTTGGACCGGCGCTGGTGAACCTTTGGTCTATATCAGCGGCAGTTTCGCGCTACTCTCCGATCTTGAAACCATTATGTTGCAAAAGATCGGCCCGGCCTGTGTGGCAGCCCATAATGCCTATCAGATGTGCCTGTCGCTGCCCGGCGTTGCGTTCCTCGCCATGGATGCGCGCCACTGCGCCGGCGCCGAAATGCAGGAGATGATGGCTTATGGTGCCTCAGTCGGCAGCGCCGCGGCCCAGCGTGAAGGCGCGAAAGGCTTTGTCGGCAACGCCAATGATGGCACCGCGCATTGGTATGGGGGCAAAATCGGCATGGGTACCATGCCGCACGCCCTGATCGGTTATGCCGGCAGTACGGTGCGCGCCGCCGAAATGTTCCACGAAACTTTCCCCGACGAAGTCTTGACAGTGCTGGTTGATTATTTCGGCCGCGAAGTGACCGACGGGCTCGCGGTCTGCCAGCGCTTCCCCGAGCTTGCCCGCGCAGGGCGAATGCAGGTCCGGCTTGATACCCATGGCGGGCGCTTCCTCGAAGGGCTCGATCCGGCGGAAAGCTACGCCGTGCTGGAACGCCACGCGCCCGGCGCGATCAGGCGCTATCGCAGCGAAACCGAATTGCGTTACCTGATCGGCACTGGCGTATCAGCGGCCGCGATCTGGCGGATGCGTGAAGCGCTCGATGCGGCAGGGTTCCCGCTGGTGCGGATTGTCGCCTCGTCCGGCTTCGGCGTCGATAAATGCCGAGTGATGGCGGACGCCAAGGCGCCGGTTGATGTGGTCGGCACCGGCAGTTTTATCCCCGACGCCTGGACCGAGACCTATGCGACCGCCGATATTGTGGAATATGGCGGCACGCCAATGGTCAAGGTCGGGCGGGAGTTCCTGTTGCGGCGCAACGGAGATCGCAAAAAGCCGATCGGGTGAAAGACCTCAGTCCAGGGTGATTTTCGCCTCGCGGATCAATTTGGCATTGGCCGCCGAGTCCTGCGCCCAATGAGCACTTATGTCATCAGGCTTTTGCAACGGTACCACCACGTTGATCGCCTGCATGCGGGCTTTCATGTCGTCGGTTGCGGCGATTTCGGTCACCTTGGCGTTGAACGCGGCTACAATTTCCTTGGGGGTGCCGGCCGGTGCCCACACCGAATACCAAACCGGCACGTCGATGCCAGGGTAGCCCGCCTCGGCCAGGGTCGGCACGGCGGGGAACTCAGGATGGCGGATCGCGTTGTTGACGTTCAGTAGCTTCAGTTTACCGCTCCGCACATGCGGAATTACGATGATCTCATTCATCAACTGCACGTTGCCCGACAGCAGATCGTTCAACGCATCCGCGCTGCCTCGATAGGGCACATGCAGAATGTCGATGCCGGCGGCAGCTTTCAGGGCCTCGATGCGCATATGGGTCGATGTGCCGGGACCTGCCGAGCCAAACGCCAGCTTGCCTGGGTTCTTTTTGGCGTAGGCCACCAGTTCGGCGATCGAATTGATCCCCAGTGAGGGGACAATGGTGAAACCGCACACCAGGTCACCCACGCGACATACCGGGACCAGATCTTTCGGCAGGGTGTACGCCAGCTTGCGCAAATGCGGCAGCACAGTGAGCGGCGCATTGGGCGTCAGCAGGAAAGTGTACCCATCAGGTGACGCCTTGGCCACGGCCTCAACCCCGATTGCGCCGGATGCGCCGCCGCGGTTATCCACTACGAAGGGATGGCCAAAGGCCTGGCCGAGCTTGTCGGCCCAGGGCCGGCCAATGAAATCGGTGGACCCGCCAGGAGCGTAAGGAAGAATGAGCTTCACCGGCTTGGTCGGCCAGGCGGCTTGGGCATTGGCGAGGCGGCCACCCAGCACGGCGGGCGCGGCAAGTCCCAGCAGTGACGTCATTAATCTCCGACGTTGCATCTCGTTATTTCCCCTGTTTGGGCGGCATTGCTGACCGCCTCGACCAGGGATCACCATGCCGGGTTCCGGTGGGGCGGGCAAGATCGGCGGGGCATTCCCGCTCGACAACATCGCGGGACGCAGGCAAATGAATGCGCAACTATCGCCATGAACGGCGGATCGATAACACGGGCAGGGAAGCAACAAAGCCATGATAGCAACGCCATGATCGGAGCCGACGACGAGCCGCCGCGCGGCATACGCAGCGGGCAGGATCTGCTTTGCGGTGCAATGTTCGCGCTGA
>JACMOQ010000557.1 GCA_014377905.1 Acetobacteraceae bacterium
CGGCAGCTGCATCTCCATCCGGTTAAGAGCGATGGTCCAGCCGTCGTCGAACATCGCCAGCACCCGCCTGGGATCTGCGGTCCGGTCGGCTCCAAGGTAATCCGTGGGGTGCTGGTCGGCACCGAACTTCACCATGCTGATCGCGTCTGCCAGGATCGGCATCGTTTCAATGCAGTTCATCACGGTATCGAGATCGAGCAGCCCGGCGTAAAAAGTCGGATCCGACCGTGCGATTACCAGATGGTTGCGTTCGTAGGTGTCGGAAAAGAACGCGCCTTGGGAAACCGGGGCGATCAATCCGGCAAAGTCAAACCGCCTGGGCATGAGTGGCGCCTGGTTTAGTCGTTATCGGTCTGGCTGATCTCGTCGCTGCCACGGCCGGTGTCGTGATCGGTCTGGCTACGGCGGTCAGCGGCCTGGGCGGTGCTGGTGGTTGCAACGGCGGTGGCGATTGCTGCCGCGACAATGCCGGTCTTGGCCACCATCGAGCGCAACGCGGCGCGGCGGCCGCTGACCATGTCGGTGTCCGACAGGGTGAAATTGGTCGGGGGTTTGACGTTGTCCATGATGCAATTCCTATTAGATCAATCAAGTGACACCCATATTGGGCCAACCGGCAAGAAACCGTCAAGCATGATTTGGTTACATCAAGATATTTTGATCGTATCTTTAAAAAAGTCTTTCGACATTAATGGCTGCCTGCCCTGGTGGGATGAATCCAGGGGGTCCAACTCAGGAGCGATCCCTCCTGCTCGCCACGCGAGGGCCGCCGAGAATGATGATCTGACTTTTTTTGGTTCTCTCGTAGCATGCGGGAGTGAGGGGCGGCATTTCAGCCAAAAAAACCCCGCAAATAAATTTTTTTGAATCCATTTGCGGGGAAAATCAGTCAGCAAAATTCAACGCGAGTAGAATTCAACCACTAGATTCGGTTCCATCGTTACCGGATACGGCACATCGGAGAATTTCGGCGCGCGAGTAAAGCGGCCCTTCATGGCGCGGTGATCGATTTCGAGATATTCCGGCACATCCCGTTCGCCGGTCTGCGACGCGTCGAGCACCATGGCGAGCTGCTTGGATTTCTCCTTCACCTCAATGATGTCGTTGTCGCGCACTTGGTAGCTCGGGATGTTGACCTTCTTGCCGTTCACCGTGATGTGACCATGGTTGACGAACTGGCGCGAGGCAAATGGGGTGATCGCGAATTTTAGGCGATAAACCACGGCATCAAGGCGGCGTTCCAGCAATTCGATCAGGTTTTCCGACGTATCGCCCTTGCGGCGCACGGCTTCGTCGTAATATTTGCGGAACTGCTTTTCGCCGATATTGCCGTAATAACCTTTAAGCTTCTGCTTGGCCATCAGCTGGATGCCGAAATCGGTCGGCTTCTGCTTGCGGCGTTGGCCGTGCTGGCCGGGGCCGTAATCGCGCTTGCTGATTGGCGATTTCGGGCGGCCCCAAAGATTGACGCCCAAACGGCGATTGATCTTATACTTGCTCTCCACGCGCTTGGTCATGCGCACGGTCCTTTCTTATTGGCGTCGCCCGCCGCTTTTGCGACTGGTTGCGACTTGTTGCACCGGTAGGCTCGCGACGATCGACGCAAGCGGGCGCCCACCCCAAAAGGTGGGTCCACGTTCCCGGCATTGAGGGCGTATAAAACCGTGGCATCCTGCTTGTCAAAGCATGGCAGGCATCCTACCCACGGCAGATGATCAAACGTAGCGATATCGTGATGCTCGGCATCAACGCCGCCGTCGTCGGCAGTCTTGTGGGCGGGCTGATGCTGGGTATCGGGCTTGGCCTGGTTGCGACCGGGGCCAATATCGGCTGGCTGCTGCTGCTGCCCGCCGCTCCCGCCGCCGGGATGGTGGGCTGGCTGCTGGGCCGGCAACTGGCAAAGCGCGTGTAGCCCGGCTGAAACCAGTTCGCCCAACCGACCCTTACACTGCGCGGACCGCCATCCCAAGCTGCCCAATCAACACGCAGGAGGCCGCCATGGACTACCGCCTGGACCATATCCATCTCCGCACCGCCAAGCCTAGAACCACCGCGCAATTCTATATCGACATGTTTGGCGCCGTGCCCGTCGGGGAAGTGATGACCGGCGCGGCGCTGCGGGTAATGGTCAATCTTGGCGGGCTGCTGATGTTCATTGAACAGGTGCCGCCCGAAACCCCTGCCCCGCCGACGGCGCCGTTTCGCGGCATTGAGCATATCGGGCTGCTGGTGGCCGATATCGAAGTAGCCGCGGCTGAGCTGCGCGCCAAAGGGGCGAAGTTTGTCGTCGAGCCGCGATCGCCGGCGCCCGGAATTAAGATCGCGTTTCTTGAGGGGCCGGACGGAGTGCGGATTGAGATTTTGCAGCGCGGCTAGAGCATCATCTCCACATGCGACCTCGCGTCCTTCATTGCCGCCGGTGTTGCGGTGATCAATCTGTAAAAATTCGGCGCGTTAGCCTAGGGGGCTGCCCCGGCTGGGTTTTCGGTTGGCCGGTAACATGACCAATCGGGCGATCACCCCCCGGCCACCCTACCGGCCGCCCCACGCAGCCAGCCCGCAAACCGCGCCACATCCGGCCGCATCGCCTGGGTTTGCGGCGTCACCACATAAAACCCGGCTTCGGCCGGCATCACGAAATCAAACGGCTTGACCAACCGTCCTGCCGCCAAATCAGCCTCGACATAAGCCGTCCGCCCCAGCGCCACGCCAAGCCCATCGGCGGCGGCGGCCAGCACCATTAAATTAAGGTCAAACGTCAGCCCCGGCCCCGCCGCCAGCCGCGCCGGCAGGCCGGCCGCGGTCAGCCAATGCTGCCATTCATCGGGATAAAGCGACAAATGCAGCAGCGTGTGCTGGGCCAAATCCTCGGGGCGCAGCAACGGCCGCGCACCCTCCAGCAAAGCCGGGCTGCACACCGGGAAAATATCCTCCGCCATCAGCCATTCCGCGTGCATGCCCGGCCAGTTGCCGCGCCCGTAGCGGATGCCGATATCGATGCCATCCGCCACCAGATCGACCAGCTTGGTCGTCGTGGTCAGCCGCACCTCAATATCCGGATGCTGCGCCTGGAAATCCCCCAGCCGCGGCAGCAGCCATTTGGCGGCGAGGGACGTGGTAGTGCTAACCGTTACCGCACCGCCCCCATGCACCCCGCGTAACTTGGCCGTGGCCTGCCGCAAATCCTCGAACGCGGCCCGCACCGGTGGCAAATACGCCTCGCCCTCGCGGGTCAGGTCGACCGCACGAATACGCCGCTGGAACAGTTTCAACCCAAGCTGGTCTTCCAGCTTGCGAATCTGGTGGCTGATCGCGGTCGGCGTGACATGCAGTTCCTCGGCGGCACGCGCAAAGCTGAGGTGGCGCGCGGCGGCTTCGAACGCACGCAGTCCGGTCAAGCCTGGCAAAGACAGGTTCATGAGCCCCATATGGGTGAAAGAAACTCATCTGTAAGGGTGAGAATTTAGAATTTGTGCAATGCAGCAAACAGCCCAATCTCGCGAAAGTCAATCGAGCCACCGCATCCATACAGGACGCGCCTTCGGATTGCAGCAAGACGGAGTCTATTATGCCCCATATCGCATCGTTGTCGGGTTTTCATGTTGCAGCCCCATCCCTCACCCAACGCCTGGCCGAAACCCTTCGGACCTGGCAGATCCGGGCGCGTGAGCGCAATGAAATGGCAAAATTCAATGTTTTTGACCTGAAGGACATAGGCATGACCGACGCCGAGTGCCGCATGCACCTTGCCAAGCCAATCTGGCGCGAATAACCCACTGCCATTCCAGTCGCACCGCCGCTTTGCCGCGCCCGAGTGGCGACGCTGGCGGGCGCCAGCGGGCTCGACTTTCTTGGCCAGCGTGAGCCAAAACTTTTGGCTTCAAAGGCGAAATCCAGGCCCATACCACCAACATTTGCCTCGTATCGCCCCTTCTGGCGGCCTAAGTACATATCCCTATACGCATTGTATGCCAGGATGGTCTGCCCCAATTCTAAATAACGCCGAAATTTACCGCGGTTGCAAAAATTCGACGCATAATTTTGAAAGGCCGGCACATGGACACCGACAAAACCGCCC
>JACMOQ010000558.1 GCA_014377905.1 Acetobacteraceae bacterium
ATGCCGGTTTGAACCTTGGTGAGCGCGAATGGGGCCGGCTCACCATGGCCAACGCCGACCAACTGCTCGGCGGCAATTTGTCGAGCGCGTTCTATACCGTGATTGCCACCCTGCCGATCATGCGCCCGGCTGGCGACGGGCTGATTATCGTGACCGCCAGCATGGCCGGCCGCTTTATCAGCAGCCTATCCGGGCCTGGCTATACGGCGGCCAAGCACGGCGTGGTGGCGATGTGCCACAGCATCAACATGGAAGAATGCGTGAACGGCATCCGTTGTACCGCACTGTTGCCGGGCGAGGTCGCGACCCCTATCCTCGACAAACGGCCGGTGCCGGTCAGTGCGGAAGATCGCGCCAAAATGGTGCAATCCGAAGATGTCGGCGACCTGATCCGCTACATCGCCTGCCTGCCGCGCCATGTGGTGATCAATGAGGTGATGATCTGCCCGACCTGGAACCGGGGATATGTCGCGGCGCTGGGGCGGAAGGGTTAGAAAACCCGGCTTTTCGCGTCGCCCTGGCGCCCTCACCTCCGCGCAGCGCCTTCTTCCTCCGGAAAAGGTCCGGGGTGAGGGGACTTACCTGCCAATCCAACCCCAAGGCCGCCATGCCCCTTCCTTACCGCCCTAATGTCGGCGCTGCTCTATTCAACCCGCACGGCCAGGTTCTGGTCGCGCGCCGCCGCGATGTACCGCGTGCCCTGGGCGGCTGGCAAATGCCCCAAGGCGGCATTGACGAAGGCGAGGACCCGCGCGGCGCAGTGCTGCGGGAGCTCGCCGAAGAAATCGGCACCGCCCATGCGGAGATCATCGGCGAACACCCGGAATGGCTGAGCTACGATTTGCCAGCCCACCGGATCGGCAAGGCCCTGGGTGGGCGTTATCGCGGCCAGACCCAGCGTTGGTTCGCGCTAAGGTTTTTGGGCGTGGACGCCGATATAAGGCTCGATGCCGATCCGCATCCGGAGTTCGACGCCTGGCGCTGGGCGGGGTTAAATGAGCTGGTTGATCTTGCCCCCGACTTCAAACGGCCGATCTACGCGGCACTGGTGCTGTCCTTTGCACCGCTAGCGCGGTCGATCGCGATCCAGAGCACTTCATAGGCTTCGGACTCGCCCATCCCGAGGCTGCGCAGCCGCTGCACCATCGTGGCCCGACCGGCGTCGTCGTTCAGTGCGCCGGCGTTCAGGGCGATGGCCAAATCGGCCACCACATGGCCGAAGCTTGCAGTGTCGGAATGGACGGCCAGCGGTGCGACCGGATCGAAGGGCGGGGCCGACTTGGCGGCGAAAGGGCGCAGGCGCAATCTGGCCATGTGGTCGGTGATGACCGGCTGGTCGGCCATGTCGTCACCGCGATAGTATCGCTTTCGCCAGGTTTGGGCAGGCGGAAGGTCGCGGCTTTCGGGTTTGCGCATCTCGGCCAGGAATTCATTGCGAGACGCGTTCCAGGCGCGGAAATGGGCGAGCATTTCGGGTTCGCGGGCCATGTCTTCGAAGCGAGGATGCACCATGTCGAGTGCGGCACGCTGCACCGGAAAGACAAAGCAGAAAGGCTCTCCAGCCACGAACCGGATCGGGTGATGCGGGCGGGTAAACCGCCAGTTCATCGTAAAGCTGTAGGGCGACCAGTCAGTTTCAACCACGCCCGTAAGTGGCGCGATCCCGTCTTTGGGCTGGTTCGGAGACCCGCCCACCCACATGTTCCAGCCGGGTGGTGTACGGAACAGCCCGTTGACGTGAAAGGTCAGCACGCCGGAGCCGAACAACGAGATCGGCAGATGCGCCTTATCGCCATCATCGGTCGGGGTGACCGTAATGTCGGCCATGCCAGGGTCGCCATTCCAGGTCGCCTCGAACCCAGTCGGGCAGAGGATTTCCCAACCATGCGCGTTGGCGATGTTGAGCAGCAGGCAGCGATAGGCAAAGGATTGCGGGGTGGCGTCCATCCAGTCTCGGGTTGCCGGGGCAGGGCGGATATGCGGCGTCCAGCCATCGCGCAGATAGCAGATCAGATCCATGGGAAGCGGCCTATCACGGTGCGTTGGAAGCGCCAAAAACAAAAAATGGCGGCCCAAAGGCCGCCATTTTCCGGATCAGAAGCATGTTTTTCGCCTTTAACGGCGGCGGCGTATGCCAGCGAGGCCCGCAAGGCCGGCCATCAGGACTGCGGCGGTCATCGGTCCCGGCACGCCGGCCGGCGGTGGTGTTACCGGTGCCAGCGTGTAAGTATAAGTGATGATACCGTCGACATCGAGATGCGTCATCTGCGTTGCGATCGTAGCACCGCCGGTATTAGCGATGAGGGTATCGGTCAGGGTGATGAACCTAATGCCCGAAAAACCAGTTCCGGTCAGATCGACGTTGTTCGCACCATAAGCCTGATACGCGACTTTATCGGTCGCATTCGAGAGGTTCCTGAGCAACGAGACCGGACCACCGTTGCCACCATTGAGGTTTGCATCACCGGTCGAGAACAGGGTCGCACCCACCGTGCCGCCCGCCGCCGCCGAATAGGTGTAGGACGGCATCAGATAAGTAGACGAAGCGACCGTCCCGCTGGCAAAGGTCGCCTTCGCGGTGATCCGCGTGGCTGCATCACCACTGCTGCTAGCAATCGAGCTGTTTACGATCGACAAAACGGAATTATAATCGATGTAGAGCTGAACCGCAAGTCCGGTGAGCGTGCCCAACGAGGTGTTGAATTTCGCGAATTGCAGTCCGGCGGGATAGTTGCCTGCCGTGATATCGGTCAGTGATGCCATACTGCCGGAATAGCCTGGCTGGCCAAAAGTCGGATCATAAGTCGATAAATGAGGCAGTCCACCACCGATCGGGTTATTCAAATAGGCGCTGATAGTTAACGCTGAAGCCGATTCAGCCGCGAGGAAAGCGGCAAATCCCGCCTCCGTCGACATATAAAAATGCTTTTTCGACATCTAAACGCTCCTAAT
>JACMOQ010000073.1 GCA_014377905.1 Acetobacteraceae bacterium
CGCTTGGCCCACCGCCGGATCGAAGCGACGCAATCGGCCGCGCGCACCCTGCTGCCGTCATGAAACCGCAACCCAGCGCGCAGCCGGAAACGCCAGGTAAGCTCATCGGACGACAAATCATGCCCGGCCACCATTTGCGGAGTGGCAACACCCGCGGCTGACTGACCGTAAAGCATATCCCAGATCATGCTGGTCTGGGCGCGCGCCACCGGGGCGGCAAGGCCGGGATTGGGGCGGCCAACAACTCCGGCTGGAACGAACCGCAACGGCCGCGACGATGCGGCCGCCGCCGGCAGGGCAAGGCCGGAGGCGGCGCTGGCGATAAGGTGGCGACGGGATAACGACGCGATCATTCTGTTGTTTTAGGGTCGTTTTACGGTTTTTGCGAGGCGATGATTGTTTTGCTTGACCGGATTCGCGGAACTTAAGTAGAACATCGCTAAGGTTGCTGCTTTGTTCCAATCAGGCCGCCGCCGTTTCCGTCCGCAGGAGGTGCCGCGTGTTAACCCGTAAACAGCATGAATTGCTGGTCTTCATTGATAGTCACCTGCGTAGCACGGGGTTTTCCCCGAGCTTTGAGGAAATGAAGGCCGCCCTTAATCTTCGTTCGAAGTCCGGCATCCACCGGTTGATTTCGGCCCTGGAGGAACGTGGCTTTCTGGCGCGCAAGCATCACCGGGCCCGCGCGCTTGAGGTGACCAAACTGCCGGATGCGATGATGCAGGACCCGAGCCCGGCAGCGCCCGCAGTGCCGTTCGCGCCCAACGTGATTCGCGGCGATTTCAGTCCACGCCTGGCCGGCGTGCGCTCGGCTGCAACCACCGGGTCAATCCAGTTGCCACTTTACGGCCGGATCGCCGCCGGCATGCCGATCGAGGCGATGCAGGATGGCGGCCATCACGTCGATGTTCCGGTGTCGATGCTGGGCAGTGGGGAACATTTCGCGTTGGAGGTTGCTGGCGACTCGATGGTCGATGCCGGCATTCAGGACGGCGACACCGTCATCATCCGCCGCACCGAAAGCGCCGATACCGGGGAAATTGTCGTGGCCCTGGTCGATGATGCCGAGGTTACGCTCAAGCGTTTGCGCCGGCGGGGACAGTCGGTTGCGTTAGAACCGGCCAACACCACCCATAAGGTCCAGATTTATCCGGCTGACCGGGTCAAGGTGCAAGGCAAGCTGATCGGGCTGTTGCGGCGGTATTAAAGCGCAGAACAGGCACTTCGTCGCCGTGTGCCTGGGTCCGGAGTGGGGTGCCCAGGCCGCGAGACTGCGGACCTGGGAGGCACCTGGGCAGTTATACTTTTCGTTCACTCAAAGAACTTCTTGCCTTACTTGCCTGCAATAATTCCGGTTGCCATTAGCAAGGCAATTTCCCCCGCGCTCCACCCCGCCGCCAGCATCACTTCCCCAGTATGCGCGCCGATCGCCGGCGGTTGGCGGACCAGGCCCGGCCGGGTGCGGGCATTGCCGAATTCCACTGGCAGGGCTGGCAGTCCGATCATCGGGCCGGCCTCGCCGAGCGTGGACAGCACCGTCGGCAGCAACCCGCCGGCGAGCATTTGCGGATCGGTGGTCAGATCATCCGGGCGGTTCACTGGCGCGTAGGGCAGGGTGGCGGCCTCACAGATCGCCAGGATTTCGGCGGCGGGGAGTGCCGCCATGCGCTGGCGCAGATCGGGGATCAGCCAGTCTCGCGCCGCGCACCGTAACGGGTTGGTCGCCAAGCGCGCCTGCGCCCACAGATCGGCAAAGCCGAAGCCGTCGCAAAAGCGCCGCCAATGGGCGTCCGACGTAACGCCAATGAAAATCTGGGTGCCGTCGCGGGCGTTGAACGGATCATAAATCCCCCAGGCGCCGCGCCGCGCCGGCATTGGCGGCATGGGTGCACCGGTGACGGCCGCGCCAGCGATGTGCGAGCCGACCAGAAACGCCGAGGCTTCGAACAGCGAACTGCCGACCCGCTGGCCCTGCCCGGTGCGATCGCGTTCGCGCAACGCCGCGAGGACGCCAACAATGCCATAGGTCGCGCCCATGATGTCGATCACCGACGCGCCGGCCCGCAACGGTTGGCCGGGCGGGCCGGTCATGTAGGCAAGACCGGTTTGCATCTGCACCACTTCGTCGAGTGCGGTGCGATGCGCGTAAGGGCCAGCAAGATAGCCCTTCATGGCCAGGTAAATCAGCCGTGGATTAAGCGCTGACAGCGTATCCCAGCCGCAGCCGAGCCGTTCGATGGTGCCGGGACCGAAATTTTCCAGCACGATATCGGCGGTTTTCACCAGCCGGTGCACCACCGCCTGGCCTTGCGGGCGTTTTAGGTCGATGGCGATGCTGCGCTTGTTGCGATTGAAGGTGGCAAAGAAGCCGGCGGCAAAGCCCGGTAGGCGCCGCGTGGTGTCACCTTCGACCGGTTCGATCTTGACCACGTCGGCGCCAAGATCGGCGAGCAGCATCCCGGCGCAGGGACCCATGATGGTGTGGCCGAAATCGAGCACCCGGATGCCGGCGAGGGGGAGAGTGGTCACGGTTGGGGTTCCCTGGAAAAACGCCGGACCCAGCGGAGGACCATCGGCACTGCCGAATTTCTAATCTCTGGAGCGGCGCTTGGCCAGATCAGGCCGCTACGGCCTGCCCAACGCGGCCAGCGGTGAGCCGTGCGGGAGTACCGGCGAAAGCGCGGCTTTGCTGATCATCGAAGGTAAACCGGACGCTGATGGTACAGCCTTCCGACTGCGGTGTTGCAACGACGATTTCGATCGGCAAGGCAAAGCCCACACCAGCGATCTCGAGCCATCCTATTAGGCCGAGTGGGGCTGCGGCATTAGACGTTAGCCGTGCGCCACCCTCCGACATGTCAATCACATGAACCAGGATTTCAGGCTGACCAGTCAGGCGCAGCCGGGCCGGCTGCTGGATGGTGTATCGCGGGTATTCGCGTCGATCCACCTCCGTCGTTGAACCCCGAATGACCTGCACCACCCGGTGTTGCAGATCGGCAAGCGACTGTCCGAGTCGGTGTGAATCCTGCCGCACCGTTC
>JACMOQ010000559.1 GCA_014377905.1 Acetobacteraceae bacterium
CGAAGAAGCCGCCGATAGTGAAAGGCTGGAAAAACTGCTCGACCTGCTCGAACTGCGCGCTGTTGCCGACACGGTCGTCGGTGGCCTGCCATTTGGCTGGCAAAAGCGGGTCGAGCTCGCCCGCGCCCTGATCGGGCAGCCGAAAATGCTGATGCTGGACGAACCGGCCGGCGGTCTGAACCATGGCGAGGTTGATGAACTCGCTGTGCTGCTGCTGAAAATCCGCGAGAATTTCGATCTCAGCATTCTGCTGGTCGAACATCACATGAGCCTGGTAATGCGGGTGTCGGACAAAGTCATTGCGTTGGAGTTCGGCCAGAAAATCGCCGACGGCACGCCCGATGAAGTCCGCAGCCATCCCGAAGTCATTCGCGCCTACCTCGGAGACACATCGCATGCAGCCTGAAACCAAGCTGCTGGAGGTTAAGGGGCTGCGGGCCGGCTACGGTGAAACCTGGGCGGTGCATGGCATCGATTTCGAGGTTATGGCCGGCCGCGTGACCGCGCTGCTCGGTGCCAATGGTGCGGGCAAAACGACGACTTTGCGTGCGATCAGCGGCATGGTGAAAACCGCTGGCACGGTCGATTTCAACGGGAAATCCCTGGTCGGGATGAAAACCGAGGCAATCGCCGCGGCCGGCATTGCCCATGTGCCCGATGGCCGTGGCACCTTTATGGAGCTGTCGGTCGAAGAAAACATGAAGCTCGGCGCCTACACCCGCAAGGGTGATCAGACTGCCGAGTTTGACCGGATGTTCGCCTATTTCCCCAAGCTGAAGGAACGCTTCCGTCAGCAGGCCGGGCTGCTTTCGGGTGGCGAACAGCAGATGCTGGCGATTGCCCGCGCATTGCTGCTGAAGCCGAAGCTGCTGCTGCTGGACGAGCCGAGCTTTGGCCTCGCGCCCCTGATCGTGCGCGAAATTTTCGACATCATGCGCCAGATCAAGGACCGCGAAGGCGTCGGCATTCTCGTCGTCGAACAGAATGCCAGCCTGGCGCTGGACATCTCGGAAAACGCCTATCTGCTGGAAACCGGCCGGATCGTGATGTCTGGCGCCTCAAGCGAAATTGCCAAGGATGAGGGGCTGCGACGCTCCTATCTTGGCTACTGAAAGGGACCTGATCCATGGACGGCGTTTTGCACCAGGTCTTTTCGGGCATCGCATCGGGCGGCATTTATGCCTCGATCGCGCTTGCGCTCGTGATGATTTTCACCGCGACCCACCACGTCAACTTCGCCCAAGGCGAAATGGCGATGTTTTCGACCTATATCGCGTTGACCTTGATTGAAGCGGGCGTGCCGTATTGGGGTGCGTTTGTGATCACCATTGTGTTTGCCATGGTGGTTGGCACGATCGTGCAGAAGATTTTGATGGAGCCGTTGATGAACGCGCCCGTCCTGGCGTCGGTGGGGGTTTTCATCGGGCTGCTGTTCATCTTCAACTCGGTCGCCGGCTGGATTTTCACCTATACGCTGAAGCCTTTCCCGACCCCGTTCGGCGAGGGCGGTCCGTTGCTGGGTGGCTTCTTCTCGCGCCATGAACTTGGCTCGACCGCGATAACCGTGGTGGTGCTGTTCTCGGTCTGGGCGTTCTTCCGCTTTACCAGCCTGGGCCTTGCGATGCGGGCGGCAGCGTTCAATCCGGTGTCGTCGCGCCTTGTCGGTGTGCCGGTGGCCACCATGCTTGCGCTCGGTTGGGGATTGGCGTCGGGCATCGGGGCAATTGCCGGGATGATGGTCGCCCCGATCGTGTTCCTTGATCCGAACATGATGGGCGGCGTGTTGCTGTATGCCTTTGCCGGCGCGCTGCTGGGCGGCATCACCAATCCGCTGGGCGCGGTGCTGGGCGGCTTCCTGGTTGGCATCATCGAAAACCTCGGTGGCGCGTATATTGTTGGAACAGAACTGAAACTGTCCCTTGCGCTGATTATCATCGTCGCTGTTCTGACCCTGAAACCTGCCGGATTGTTCGGCAAGGTTCTGGCGAGCCGAGTGTAGTCATGAAAAATACAATGTCCCGCACCGGCATCATCATTTCCTGCATCCTGATGGCCGCGGTGCCGTATTTTTTCGCCAGCGGCTATCAGTTGTTCCAGTTGACCCTGGTTGTCACCTACGCGGTGGCGATCCTCGGGCTTAACCTTGTCACCGGATATAACGGCCAGGTGTCGCTCGGTCACGGGGCTTTCTACGCCGTCGGCGCCTATACCACCGCGATCCTGATGGACAAGTTCAATGTTCCGTATTGGGCGACCCTGCCGATTTCGGCGGCGGTGTGCGCGGGCTTCGGCTTCCTGATCGGCTTGCCGGCATTGCGCCTGGGCGGGCTGTATTTGGCGCTGACCACTTTCGCCTTGGCTGTCGCAGTGCCGCAATTGCTCAAATACCGTCTGTTTGAGGATTACACTGGCGGCGTGCAGGGCATCGTCATCCTTAAGCCCGACCCACCGTTCGGTCTGCCGATGACTGGCGATCAGTGGGTTTTTCTGTTCACCTTGTTAGTTGGCATCGTGTGTTTTGTGCTGTCGGCCAATCTGGTTAAAGGCCGGATCGGGCGGGCCATGATGGCGATTCGCGACCAGCCTTTGGCCGCCGAAGCCATGGGCATCGACATCGCCATGCTGAAGACCCGCACATTTGCGGTCAGCGCCTTGATGACCGGCATCGCCGGATCTTTGGGCGCCATCGCGGTGCAGTTCGTCGCCCCCGATGCGTTCGGCGTGCCGCTGTCGCTGACCTTTTTTGTTGGCTTCGTGGTGGGGGGCGGTGCGTCGATTGTCGGGCCAATCTTCGGCGCGATCTTCGTCGAGTTTATTCCCAATATCGCTGATGAGATCTCCAAGGCCGCGCCCGGCGCGGTTTATGGCGTGTTGCTCATCGCGCTGATGTTCCTTGCACCCGGCGGCTGCGCCAGTCTGGTGCGAAAAGCGGCACCGTATATGCCGTGGAATCGCAAAACGGGCTGACCTGCGTTTCATCTTCCCGCTGGACAGCGCCTTTGTGGTGACGTGTCGACGGCGAGGGTAGCCAATAGAAGCTGCCCCGCCGGTTTGGAAACAAGCAAGGGGAACGATGATGAAACGTCGCGTATTGCTATCGGCTGCCGCAACCGGTTTGCTGGCAACCCCGATGATCTGGCGTCAGGCAGGCGCCCAGACCGTTGTGGGTGTCACCAAGACCGAAATCAAAATCGGTCACACCATCCCGTATAGCGGCCCCGCTTCGGCCTATGGCTCAGGCGGCAAGGGCCACACCGGCTTTTGGAAAATGATCAATAGCCAAGGGGGTGTAAACGGTCGCAAGATCAATTTCATCAGCTTGGACGATGGCTATTCGCCGCCGAAAACGGTTGAGCAAGTGCGTCGGCTGGTTGAACAGGACGAGGTCGCGTGCTTGTTCAACCCGCTCGGCACGCCGAACAATTCGGCGATCCAGAAATACGTCAATCAAAAGAAAGTCCCGACGTTGTTCGTCGCCACCGGTGCTGACAAATGGGGTGACTACAAGAACTTTCCCTGGATTATGGGCTGGGCGCCAAGCTATCAAATCGAGGCGCAGATCTATGCCAACCACATCAGCAAGATCAAGCCCAATGCCAAGGTCGCGCTGATCTATCAGAACGACGATTTCGGCAAGGATTATCCGCTCGGTTTGAAAGCCGCGTGGGGCGCCCAATACGACAAGTTCATCGTCAAGGCTCTAACCTACGAAGTGACCGACGCCACTATCGACAGCCAGGTGGTAAGCTTGCGCGACAGTGGTGCCGACACCTTGATTACGGTGGCGACGCCAAAATTTGCCGCCCAGATGATCCGCAAGGTCTACGATATCGGCTGGAAACCGCTGCATTTTCTGTCGAACGTTTCGGCATCGGCGGGTACCGTGCTGATCCCGGCTGGCGCTGAAAAAGGCATTGGCATTATCACCGCCACCTATGGCAAGGACCCAACCGATCCGACCTGGGCGAATGACAAGGGCATGAATGAGTGGCGCGCATTCATGAAGCAGAACCTGCCCGAAGCAGATATGCTTGACACAAGCTATGTGTATTCTTACGGCGTCTGCCTCACGATGCTGCAAACATTGCGGCAATGCGGTGATGACTTGTCGCGGGAAAATATCATGCGGCAGGCGGCGAACTTGAAAGATCTGGACATCCCGACCGTGCTGCCGGGAATTAAGGTTAATACCAGCCCGACCAACTACCATCCCATGCGGCATATGCAGTTGTCGAACTGGACCGGGACCAGCTGGAGTTTGTTTGGCGACCTTATCGAGGGCGCGGGTTAACCCGATTTATTCGGCCGGGGGCGACCCCGGTCGGGTGATCTGCTGGTTGAACATATCCGCTATGCCCCCTACATTATGAGGGCGACCATAATCGGAGGATATAAATGAAACGTCGAACGCTATTAACCGCCACAGCCGGCATTCTTGCGACCCCCGCGATCATGCGCCAATCCTGGGCGCAAACCATGCCCGGCGTGAGCAATACCGAAATCAAGATCGGCCACACCATCCCCTATTCCGGCCCAGCGTCGGCTTATGGCGTCATCGGCAAAAGCCATACCGCGTTTTTTAAGATGATAAACGAAAAGGGCGGCGTCGGCGGCCGCAAGATCAACTTCCTTAGCCTTGACGATGGATATTCGCCGCCGCGCACGGTCGAACAGGTCCGGCGCCTCGTCGAACAGGACGAAGTTGCCTGCCTGTTCAACACGCTCGGCACGCCGAACAACTCGGCGATCCAGAAATATGTCAACGCCAAGAAAGTGCCGACGCTGTTCGTCGCCACCGGCGCGGATAAATGGGGCGATCACAAGAACTTCCCCTGGCTGATCGGCTGGCAGCCGAGCTACCAGATCGAAGCGCAGATCTATGCCAAATACATCATGAAGAACAAGCCGGGCGCCAAGGTGGCGGTCATTTATCAGAATGATGATTTCGGCAAAGATTATCCGGCCGGTCTCAAGGTGGGCTTCGGCAAGGAATATAGCAAATACGTCATTAAGGAACTGACCTACGAGGTTACCGACGCGACCATCGACAGCCAGGCAGTTACCTTGAAGGACTCTGGCGCTGACGTGCTGATCACAGTAGCGACGCCGAAATTCGCCGCCCAGATGATCCGCAAGATCTATGATATCGGCTGGAAACCGCTGCACTTCCTGACCAACGTTTCGTCTTCGGTCGGTGCGGTGATCAA
>JACMOQ010000560.1 GCA_014377905.1 Acetobacteraceae bacterium
ACCTCCGCCTCACGCAACGCCCGGGCTGCGGCAATGCGGATCAGTTCGCCGGCCATGTCGCGAATGCGCGACTTCATCCGCGCCTTGCGCGCCTGCCAGCCCGCGCCACCAAGTTTGTCCAAACCCACGCCGGCGGTTTCCGTGCCGAAGCGCGACAGGATTTCGATATTTTCGACCGGCAGGAATAATTTATCGTTGCCATCGTACAGCAGCCGCAAACAATCATGCGGCGCGCCCGAAACATGCAACGTCACCAGCCCGTCATAGCGGCCGATGCCATGGTCCTGATGGACAACCAGATCGCCCTCGGCAATTTCGGTGGCTTCGGCAATGAACTGGTCGGCCCGCTTGCGGCGTCGCGCTGGGCGGCTGATGCGTTCGCCCAACAAATCCTGTTCGGAAACCACCGCGAGATCGTCGGCGACAAAACCGCGCTCGATCCCCAGCACGACCAACACCGCGGTTCCAAGCGGCACGGCGCGTATTTCGATCGGCGAATTCGCGTGCGCAGTGGCGAAACCATGTTCACGCAGCAAATTGCCGATGCGCTCCCGCGATCCCTCGGTCCAGGCCGCAACCACCAGCCGCTTGCCGTCACGTTGCCAGCGATCCCGCTGGGCCGCGAGTTCGCCGAACACCCCGACCCCATGCCCGCCGGTGGACGCGGCAAAAATCGGCCCCGGACGCCCGCCCGCTTCCATCCCCTCATCGGTCGCGCTAAATGGCGAGAAGCCGAATTGCGGGCACGGCGCCAGCATCGCCTCCCAGCTAGTTCGGTCGAGATACAAAAGCCTCGCCGGCAATGGCCGGTAAGCCGCCTCGCCATCGCGCGGCATCGCCTGCCGAGCCGCGTAATGATCGGCGATCATTTCGAGCCGCGCGGACAACACCGCATCCGCCTGATGATCGAAGCTCACCGACGCGCCGGGCAGATAGTCCAGCAGGGTTTCCATGCTTTCATGGAAAAGCGGCACCCAATGCTCCATGCCGGGATGGCGCCGGCCTTCGGAAATGCTTAAATAAATCTGGTCCTGCGCCGCCGCTTGGCTAAACAAATCGCGCCAGCCAGTGCGAAAGCGGGCAATCGAGTCGCGATCAAGAAACACCTCCGACACCGGCCGAAGTGAAACCGAGGCCAGTTTCGCCCCACTTCGCTGGGTTGCGGCATCCAAGTTGCGAATAGACTCAATTTCATCGCCGAACAAATCAAGCCGCACCGGCGCCTCAAGCCCCGACGGGAAAATGTCGATAATCCCGCCGCGCATGGCGAACTCCCCGGCCTCCATCACCGTCCCGGCCCGACCATAACCGTTGGCCTCAAGGAAGCGCGCCAACGCATCGGACTTGATCGTGCCGCCAACCGCCAGATTGAGGCTGGCGCCATCGAACACCGCCCGCGGCGGGATTTTCTGCACCAGCGCATTAACCGTCGTCAGCACAATCCGCGACGCACCCGGTTCGGCCAGCAGCCGCGACAACGTTGCAATCCGTGCCGCCACCAATTCAGCCGCCGGCGAAACCCGGTCGTACGGCAGGCAATCCCACGCCGGGAACTGCAAAATCTCGACACCTGGCGCGAAAAACGCCAACGCCTCGGCAATCCGCGCCATTCGCGCATCATCGCGGGCGACGTGCAGTAATGGGCCGGAAAATTCGGTTTGGCGACGGGCCAGCAGAACGGCATCAAACCCTTCCGGCGCGCCGTGGACGTGAAGCAGGCTCATTTTTGCGCGGCCGCCCTGATCTGCAACAGCAACGGCGTTGCAACATGTTCTGGAATATCCTCGCGCCCGGTCAGCCATTCCGCCAGATCGCTATCCGGCAGTTCCAGCACTTCTTCCAGCGCATCAAGCGTCGCCGCATCCATCGTTTCGATGTGCGCGATCACATAGCCGCCGAGCAGCAGGTCGCATTCATGGCTGCCGCGATGGGTCGCCCGATAGCGCAGCCGGCGCAGGCGAACCGTTTCAGGCGCGAAGGGGGGGTTGGTGTCAGACATTCTTGGCGTGGTCTATACAGCCGCATCATCACAGTGTCAGCCCGTGGAACCCGACCCGCTCATCCCGCTTTTTGCACCCCTGACCAGCCTGCGTGGCGTTGGCGAGACCCTCGCCCGCCTGATCGCACGCGCCGCTGGCGGCACCCGCGTGCTCGATCTGCTGTTCCATCTGCCGGAAAGCTATATCGACCGCCGCCGCCGCTCCACTCTCGCCCAGCTCCGCCCCGGCGAAATTGCCACCACCGAGGTCGAAGTCTTTCGCATCGATCCGCCCGGCGGCCCGCGTCAACCCACCAAGATCGCGGTGCGCGATGCCTCGGGCTTTGGCGAGCTGATCTTCTTTAATCGCTTCCCCGCCAACCGCCTGCTGGCCGGTGCCCGGGTGCTGATCAGTGGCCGCGCCGGCGAAAATCGCAGCTTCGCCCATCCCGATCATATCGTCCCCGCCGATCGCCCCGAATTGCTCCCCCCCGTCGAACCGGTCTGGCCGCTCACCGCCGGGCTGTTCGCCTGGCATCTGAAAAAGCCGATCGCCGAGGCACTTGGCCGGTTGCCTGGCTTCCCCGAATGGCACGATCCCGCCCTTCTCAAGCGCGAAAACTGGATCGATTTCGCCGCCGCCCTGCGCGCCCTGCACACCCCCGGCGAAATGCCGGATGACCAGCCGCGTCGCCGTCTCGCCTATGACGAATTGCTGTCGATCCAGGTCGGACTGTGCCTGGTCAAGCAACGCCGCCGCACCCGCCCCGGCCGCGCTCTGCCCGGCACCGGCGCTTTGCAGGACCAGGCCCGAACCCACTTCGGCTACCTCCTGACCGGTTCGCAGGGTGTCGCACTCAGCGAAATCGCTGGCGACCTCGCCACCCCGCATCGGATGTTGCGCCTGCTGCAAGGCGATGTCGGCGCCGGCAAAACCATCGTCGCGGCGCTGGCCATGCTGCAAGCGGTCGAAGCCGGCACCCAGGCGGCGATCATGGCGCCAACCGAACTGCTGGCCCGCCAGCATCTGCGCACCCTTGAACGCATCATGCCCGTTCCCGTCGCGCTACTGACAGGTTCGGTCACCGGCAAGGCGCGGGCGAAAACCCTGTCCGATCTCGCCGACGGCACCCTCAAAATCATCATCGGCACCCATGCTTTGTTCCAGGACAAAGTGGTCTTCCAAGATCTCGGCCTCGCCGTCATCGACGAACAGCATCGTTTCGGCGTCGAAGAACGCCTGCGCCTCGGGGCCAAAGGTGCCGACGTCAACATCTTGGTGATGACCGCAACCCCCATCCCGCGCACCATGCTGCTCACCCAATGGGGGGAAATGGACGTCTCCCGCCTCACCGAAAAACCCGCCGGCCGCCTGCCGATCCGCACCACCCTGCATTCCCTCGACACCATGCCCAGCGTTATTGACGGCATCGCCCGCATGCTTGACCGCGGCGGCCGGGTTTACTGGGTCTGCCCGCTGGTCAATGAAAGCGACCTCGTCGACCTCGCCGCCGCTGAAAGCCGCTTCGCCGAATTGCGCGACCGCTTCGGCCCCCTCGTCGGCCCCGCCCACGGCCAGCAGGACAGCGAGATCCGAGAATCTTCCCTCGCCGACTTCGTCGCCGGCCGCACCCGCATCCTGGTCGCCACCACCGTCATCGAGGTCGGCGTCGATGTTCCCGAAGCCACCATCATGGTGATCGAACACGCCGAACGCTTCGGCCTCGCCCAACTTCACCAGCTTCGTGGCCGCATCGGCCGTGGCGCCGAGGCCAGCTTCTGCCTGCTGCTCCACGCCGACGGGCTGTTCGAAACCGCCAAACGCCGGTTGGTGCTGTTGCGCGACACCGATGACGGCTTCGCTATCGCCGACGAAGACTTCCGCCTCCGCGGCGGTGGAGACCTGCTCGGCACATCGCAATCCGGCTTCGGAGACTGGAAACTCGCTGATCCAGAGCGTGATGAAGGGCTCCTGCAAATGGCCGCCCGCGATGCGGCTTTGCTGCTCGATCGCGATCCGAAACTGCGAGAACCTCGGGGGATGGCAATCAAATTGTTACTCAAATTATTCGGTCGAAGTGGGAGAACATTAGCCTCAGGATAAGGAAGCGTGTTCTTTTTGTGAACAAAAAGAACCAAAAAAACTTCAACCATTCCTGGCCGTTGGCGTGCCCAGCCGGCAAA
>JACMOQ010000561.1 GCA_014377905.1 Acetobacteraceae bacterium
CAGCGAAGGGACGGCCGGCCGTCGGATTCCGATCATGCACGGTCGCACACTGGGCGGCTCCAGTTCAATCAATGGGTTCAATTACACCCGCGGTCTGCCTATCGACTACGACACTTGGGCTGGGCAAGGAAACGCCGGCTGGAGTTATGCCGAAGTGCTGCCGTACTTCAAGCGCACCGAACGCCGGGTTGGCCCTTTCGATCCGCGCTATCGCGGCGGCGAGGGCTTGCTGCCCATCACTGATAGCGATTGGTCGCATCCGCTGTGCGATGCATTCATCGACGGCGCTGTGGCTATGGGTATCCCTCGCAACCCTGACTACAACGGCGAAAAACAAGCCGGCGTCGGCTATTACCAGCGCTGGATCCACCATGGACGCCGTGTCAGTTCGGCTCGAGCATTTTTGCGACCCGCGATGAAACGCAGCAACCTGAAGGTTCTTACGAACGCCCATGCGGTCTCGGTTATGTTCGAGGGAAAGCGGGCGATCGGCGTTTGTTATTCCCGCGGCCCGGGTTGTCCTGTCCAGAGTGTGCGCGCCAGGAAAGAGGTCATTCTTTGCGCAGGCGCCGCGAACACACCGAAGCTGTTGCAGCTCTCTGGGGTTGGACCCCGCGCTCTGCTCGACCAGCTTGGAGTCCCC
The DNA here is from genome assembly GCA_014377905.1 of Acetobacteraceae bacterium. Lineage (GTDB taxonomy): Bacteria > Pseudomonadota > Alphaproteobacteria > Acetobacterales > Acetobacteraceae > CAITOL01. Next base: position 644 of record JACMOQ010000561.1, read on the forward strand.
GTTGTCCACGACCTTCCGGGGGTGGGGGAGAACTGCCAGGACCACTACATGGTCCGATCAAGCGTTCGAGTCAAGGGCGTCAAGACGCTAAACAGCACTGCACGCGGTTTTCGTCTGCTGGGCGAGATCGCCAAGTGGCTGCTCGGCAAACCGAGCCTGCTCGCCATCAGCCCGTCGGTGGCTTACGGCTTCTGGCAGTCACGCGAAACACTTCCGGTGACGGACCTGCAATTTTGCTTCTCCCCAGGAAGTTTTGCTTCAGGGCTTGCAGGAAAGCTGAACTTCTTTCCCGGAATGACTTTGGGGTTTTACCAGTTGCGCCCGCACAGCACCGGTTTCGTCCGTGCGCAATCAACTGATCCTTTCCAGGACCCGATCATTCAGCCCAACTATCTTTCGGACGAAAGAGACCGGCAGGTGGTAATCGACGGCGTGCGGCTGACAAGGCGGCTGTTGCATACCCCCCAACTGCAGGTTTATTGTGATCAGGATGTCGCACCCCCGGCGTCAGCTATCAGCGATAGCGATCTGTTGGACTTCGCCCGGAACAATGGCGGAACAGCGTGGCATTTAATAGGAACATGCCGTATGGGATTGCCCACGGCGGCAGATTCCGTAGTTGATAGTGAGCTGAGGGTTATCGGCATGCAAGGACTGCGCGTGGTTGACGCGTCCATCATGCCAACGATGCCGTCAGGCAACACGGGGGCGGCTACCATGATGATTGCCGAGAAGGCGGCCGACATGATCCTTGGTCACCCCCCACTGCCGTCCGAACCCCTCAATGCAATGCGCTCCGCTGCAGTCGAACGCAGCACCTCCGAATTTGCGACTTTCGTCGCCTGAACCGGGCGTGAACTCTGGCGTGGTCGCACTAACTGTCATGCACGCGAAGCGAAGCGCCCCTATGCATGAATGGTATTTCACGTTAAACATGCGCAGGAACGCAGTGCAGACGTGGAGGACACAGGGCTGCGGTTTTTGAGACCAGGGCGAGCTACGAGGAACTCCGGGCGGAGTTCCTCTATAGGGCCAGTCCCCCGGTCATGCCGTTGCCGATCACCTGCACGGCGGTGGACCGCGAGGTCAGGCCGAGATGGCTGGTGAGGAAAGTGTGGAAATAGCCCTGCTTGGTGTGGTCGCCCGGATGCGCCACGACGATGCCGTTCACCTCGTCCTTGTGCAGGCCTGCCATGCGCACGCCGTCGAGCACCACCCGCACCGCCAGCCCAAGTTCGAGCGGCGTGTACCGCCCGTTCTTTGTCCACTGGTAGTTCCCGACCGGGACGGCCGCGAAGCCGGGAAGGACCGCATTGCGCCTCTATTTGGACGCTTTAAAATCGCCCTGTGGCTAAACAAGGTCCTGGGGCCAGACATCGTTGAGCGACCCGCGCAATGCGGAATCCGCTCTGGAATTCACATCAAGAACACCCCTTTGCCGCTGGTCTGGTGGTCGAAAAGCTGGTACGCCTCTTCGGCTTGGTCGAGCCGCCACGTATGCGTGAAGAGCTGGTCCACGTCAACCTTGCGATCGGCAATGAAGCTCGCGCATTCCGCTTGGCCGACGGTTGAAAACGTCCACGAGCCGATGATCGTGACCTGGCGGCGCAGCATGTCGTTGCTCACGTCCAGCGTAACGTCATTACCCTCCCCGACAAAGCAGGCTTTGCCCCAGGTACGAACACATTGCACCGCCTGCCTGCGCGCACTCGGCGCCGAAGAGGCATCGAGCGAC
>JACMOQ010000562.1 GCA_014377905.1 Acetobacteraceae bacterium
GGCGAAATCACGGAAATAAGTCAGCGGACGGCCAGCGCAATTGATGTAGCGCGTGCCCTGGTTATTGACCAGAAACAGATGCTCGGTGCCCGGCCGGCCTTCAACATCGACGTATTTGCGCAGCTCAATCGTGCCTTCGGTGCCCAGAATAGTGGTGCGGCCATCCCCCCAGGTCGGCAGGCCATCGGCGGTGAACCAATCGACCCGGATGTAGCCGGTGGCGCGGTCATTGCGCAGTGCGATTTCGCCAAAATCCTCGAATCCATTGCCGACCGCGTAGCTGCCGATGCTGGCATAGCCGATTTCGGCATCGCGGCTGTCGGTAAAGGCGAGGAACTGATCGATCTGATGGCTGGCGATATCGACCAGGATGCCACCGTAATATTTCGCGTCGAAAAACCATGCCGGGCGCGATGCCCGGTTAAGCCGATGCGGTCCAAGCCCGATGGTCTGGATCACCCGGCCAATTGCGCCCGCCTGCACCAAAGCCAGCGCCTCGGCGGTGGATGGGGTTTGGAAGCGCTCGGAAAAGCATACCGAAAAAATCCGCCCGGTTTCGGCGACGACGCGCTCAATTTCGGCCAGTTGGGTAAAATCAGTGATGCCGGGCTTGTCCACCAGCACGTCCTTGCCACGCCGCATCGCTGCCATCGCCAAGGGCGCGCGCTCGGACGGGATTGCTGCAATGGCAATCACCTCGATCGTCTTGTCGTCCAGTAGGCGTTCCTTGTCGGCTATTTCCGGCAAATGCGGAAAGCGCTTGCGGAACCCTTCCAGCACCCCAGGGTCCGATGTCACCGGCCAGTAGCCGGCACACTCCATGCCCGCCTCGATCAGATGGGCGGTCAGCTCATAGACATGGCGGTGGTCGAGCCCAATGACGGCGAAGCGCATGGTCGTCTTCCTTCCTATCGGCTCAGTCGCGCCAGGATCGCCTGGTAGCGTACCGGAAACAGCCATTGAATAAGCGCCATGATCTTGGCATCGTGCCCCACCAGCACCCGTCGCTGCCGTCGCTCGATGGCGCGCAGAATAATCGTCGCGGCCTGCGGCGGCGGCATTTTCAGGGAACGCTGCATGCGCGCCGTCAGCGCCGCGTCCTCGTCCGGGCTGATCTGCATGCCATGTCCGCGCCGCGCGCTGCGTGCAATCGCGGTGGCAACGCCGCCGGGATGAACGACTGTGACGCCGATGCCGGTGGCGGCAAGCTCCGCCCGCAAAGCCTCGGAAAAGCCCCGCACCGCGAATTTGCTGGCGCAATAGGCGGTCTGCCCGACCTGGGCGATGATGCCGAAAATGCTCGATACATTGACGATCTGGGCTGCTTGTTGTGCCCGCAGGATCGGCAGAAAGGCGTGGGTGGTGCGCACCACGCCGTAAAGATTGATATCGATCACCCAGGCGAAATCATCGAGGCTGATCTGGTTGAACTGCCCGCCCAGCGCCACCCCGGCATTGTTGACCAGGATGGTGACCTTGCCATGCGCCGCCACAACCGCATCCGGCAAGGCCAGGATTGCGTCACGGTCAGCGAGGTCGACCACATGGGTGCTGACCGTCACCCCAGCGCAGTTGGCCGCCACCGCCGCGAGGCCCGCTGCATCGCGATCCACCAACGCCAGATGGCAACCGCGCCCTGCAAGGGCTACCGCCAAAGCCGCGCCAATCCCGCTGGCGGCCCCGGTTACAACCGCCACCCCGCCTGCAAGCGGCAACATATTGCCTAATCCGGCAGGCCCAGCACCCGCTTGGCGACGATGTTAAGCTGCACTTCCGAGGTGCCCCCGGCGATCGACCCGGCCTTGGACCGCAGCCATTCGCTGGTGCGACGCAGTTCGTCGGGGGAAAATTCGTCCCCCTCCCAACCCAGCCCCTGCACACCTTCTGCAGCGATAGTAACCTCGTAGCGCCGCTTGATAAGCTCGGTGCCGTAATATTTGAACATTGCTGACGCGGGCCCTGGCGAACTGCCGCTTTCGGCGGCCTCGGCGGCGCGCCCACGGGTCAGCTGGGACGCATGCGCGTCGGAGGCAAAGGACCCGGTCCCGTCGCGCAACA
>JACMOQ010000563.1 GCA_014377905.1 Acetobacteraceae bacterium
TAACGCAAAACATCGCTGCCTGTGCAGCATCGGTGAAGCCGCTGGTGCGCAGGCGCCAGAACACTTTGCCGTCGCGTTCGAGTTTGGTGACCACCGGTTTATGCCCGGCAAATACATCGGGCATTTTCTTTGAAAGCCGGTCCCATTCGGCACGGGCGCCGGCTTCGGTGACCAGGGCTGCAATCTGCACAACCGGGCCGGACGGCGCGGGCGCAGGCTTGGCAAGCGACGACGGTGCCGGCTTGGCGGGCATTGGCGCGGGGGTTGCGACTGGCGCAATCTTGGCGACCGGCGTGGGCGCGGGTTCGGCCACGCGCGCCACCACCTTGGGTGCAGCGGCCGCGTGTGCCGCCGCATCGGCGGCCGCCTGGGCCTGGGCGATGGCGAGCGCCTGAGCCTGAGCGATAGCGAGCGCTTGAGCCTTCAACGCTTGTGGTGCCGGGGCTTCCGGCGGAGGGGCTAAGGTCGCCACGCCATCCTTGTTGCCGCCAATGCCGGTTTCTTCACTGCCCTCAATCGCCAATCCACCCACCTTGTCGGGTTTGGCGCGCAGCGGGCGCGGATCGGGATCGACCACAGGCACACCGGCATTGCGCCGCGCGCCGGTCAGGCTCGACGTGGCCATGATCACTGCCAGCAACACTGCCACCCCACCGGCGAAATACGCCATCTTGCGGGTGTTGGCGGCGCTGGCATCGTTGCGGCGGGGGGTGCGGAACGATGCGTTGATCGTGCCGGCGCCATAGCCCGGTTGGGAAATATTCAGCTCGTCACGCATCGCCGCCTCCGCTTGCGCCGGGCGGCGAAGGCTGCGGCTAGCGCATTTCCTCCACCGGTACGACGCCCATGATTGCCAGGCCCGAGCGGATCACCACCGAAACGGCAGCAACCAGCGCCAAGCGCGCCAGGGTTTCGGCCTTTTGCTCCGCCTGCAGGAACCGCAGTGCAGCATCGTCCCTCCCCCGGTTCCACAGCATATGAAAGTCGGCGGGTAAATCATAGAGAAAAAACGCAATCCGATGTGGTTCGCGTGCCAAAGCTGCCGACTCCAGCACCCGCGGCCAGCCAGCGAGCCGGCGGATCACGGTCAGTTCGGCATCGTGCGACAGGCTGGACAGGTCAACGCCGGCGAGATCAGCCTCAGACTGAACCCCGCAGCTTTCCACCGAGGCGCGCAGCACGCTGCGGCAGCGGGCATGGGCGTATTGCACGTAAAAGACCGGGTTTTCCCGGGTTTGCGCGACCGCCTGGGCAATATCAAACTCCATCTGCGCGTCCGATTTGCGGGTCAGCATGGTGAAGCGCACCGCGTCGCGGCCCACTTCTTCCAGCAGATCGCGCAAGGTAATAAAGGTGCCGGCGCGTTTGGACATCCGAACTGGCTCGCCATCCTTCAGCACGTGCACGATCTGGCACAGCACGATGTCGAGCCTGCCGCCGAGGGCCTTCACCGCTGATTGCATGCGCAGCACATGGCCGCCATGATCGGCGCCCCAGACATCGATCATCACCTCCGCGCCCCGGGCCATCTTGTCGGCGTGGTATGATATGTCATTGGCAAAATAAGTGTTGGAGCCGTCGGATTTGCGCAACGGGCGATCAACGTCATCGCCGAATTGGGTCGAACGGAACAGGGTTTGTTCGCGCGGTTCCCAATCATCCGGGGTTTTGCCCTTGGGCGGTTCGAGCACGCCTTCGTAGATCAGCCCCATCGTGCGCAGCCGGCCGATCACTATTTCAGTTGCGCCGGTTTCCATCAATTCGCGCTCGGAACTGAAGCGATCGAAGCTTACCCCGAGCAGGTCGAGGTCCTCGCGGATCGAGGCGAAATTCATCGCCAGCGCCATGTCGCGGACCGTATCGAACCACACCGCCGGATCGGCGATGCCGCCGGCTTCGGACAGCAGATTGCCATGGGCGGCGGCGAGTGCGGCACCGACCGGGATCAGATAGTCGCCGCGATATTGCAGCCCGCCCGGCACGTGGGCGTTGAATTCGTCCTCGGTGATCGGGCTGCCAATCGCCTGCAAATAGCGAAAATACGCGGCCCACGCCAAAGCGATAATCTGGTTGCCGGCGTCGTTGATGAGGAACTCCTTGCTGACTGCAAAGCCCGCGCGGGCGAGCAGGTTGGCGAGCGCGTCGCCGACCACAGCACCTCGGCAATGCCCGATATGCATCGGCCCGGTCGGGTTGGCCGAAACATATTCGACATTCACCCGCACCCCCTGCCCTGCACTACTGTCGCCATAGGCCAGCCCCGCCGCCAGGATTGCCGGGATTTCCGCACGCCATGTTGCGTCTTCAAGCTTTAAATTGACAAAGCCCGGCCCGGCGGGCGTGGCCGCGGCAATGCGTGGATCGGCAACCAGGCGCGCGGCCAGGGCGGCGGCGATGTCCTGCGGCTTGCGCCGGGCGGGCTTGGCGGCCAGCAGGGCGGCGTTGGTTGCCATGTCGCCGTGCTCGGGGTCGCGGGTCGGGGTTACTTCCACCCGGGCAGCGATTTCGGGCGGCAGATCGGGGATGATGTCAAACAAAGCGGCGAGCACGACGGCCCGCAAATCGGCGAAAATATTCTGGGTCATATCAGGGTACCTGTCAGCCGGAGACGGAAATATCCGTCAGCCGTAAATGTTCATCCATGGCGAAACGGTCGGTCATGCCGGCGATGTAGTCGCATACGACCGCGGCGGTTCGTCGGTCGTCACCGCCGATGCTGGCGCGCCTGCCCCAGTCTTCGGGCAGCAAATTCGGCGAGGCGTTGAGGATCGCGAAAAGTTCCCCGGTCACCTTGCGTGCTTTGTGGTGCATCCGCGCCTGGCGCCAGTGGCGATACATCCGCGCGTAGAGGAATTCCTTGATCACCCGGTTTGCCTCGCCGATTTCCGCGCCAAAGGCAATCATCGTGCGGCGTGCCTGGCGGATGTCATCGGCAGTTTTCGGCGCGAGTGCCGCAAGCCGCGCCCGGCTTTCGCCGACCACATCGTTGATCAGCGCATCGATGACCCGACGATTCATTTCATGGCGCAAGCGCGGTGTCGGCACATCAAGGCTCGCGCGCCGGGCCTTGGCGAGCGCTGGCCCGACCACCGGCAGATGCGCGATATCGTCAAACCCGAATAAACCGGCGCGCAGCCCGTCATCAAGGTCGTGGCTATGATAGGCGATGTCATCAGCCAACGCCGCCACCTGCGCCTCGGCCGAGGCGTGGGTCGCCATATCAAGCCGGTGCAGGGTGTCATAATCGGCAAAATACGGCGCCGGGCGGTGCAAGGGGCCGTTATGCTTGGCCAGTCCCTCCAGGGTTTCCCAAGTCAGGTTCAGCCCGTCAAAGCTGGCGTAGCGGGCTTCAAGCAGGGTCACGACTTTGAGGCTCTGCGCGTTATGATCAAACCCGCCATATGGCTTCATCGCAACCGCCAGACCTTCCTCGCCGGCATGGCCGAAGGGCGGGTGGCCAAGGTCGTGGGCGAGCGCCAACGCCTCGGTCAGATCCTCATCCAGTGCCAGTTCCCGAGCAATCGAGCGGGCGATTTGCGCGACCTCGATGCTATGCGTCAGGCGGGTGCGGTAGAAATCGCCCTCGTGGTTAACGAAGACCTGGGTTTTGTATTGCAGCTTGCGGAAAGCGGAGGAGTGGATGATGCGGTCTCGGTCGCGCTGCCATGGGCTGCGGGTCGGACTTTCCGGTTCCGGGTGCAGCCGGCCGCGCGAGGTCTCGGCGCGAACGGCGTAGGGGGCGTGGTCCATACTCGGCGATTACACGCAACACGGAATTAAGGGAAGGAAGGTCTTCTTTTTGTGATCGAACCGGCGGAAAATTATTTCCAGCTCACGACAACCTAAACCGGTGCCACATACCCATCCCGCCTTGGATCGGCCCCGCCCGTCATCGCCCCACTATCCGGATTGATGGCAATCCCCTGCATGCCACCAACCTGCATCGTCCAGTCGGCAACCAGTTCCGCGCCATGGCCGCGGGCGCACAACGCCGCCACAACCTCTGGCCGCGCCCGGCCCTCGACATTGACCTGGATGCCGTCGAGCAGCCGCCCGCGTGGCGCCTCGATCGCGTCCTGGATGCCGAGACCAAAATCGAGGTGCTGAACCATGGTCTGCGTCTGGGTCTGGCAAATCCCGTAACTGCCCGGCGTGCCCAGCGCCAACACGGGCTTGCCATCGGCACGCAGCGAAATCGTTGGCGCGGTGGGTAGCGCCTGCGGCCCGCCGGGTTTCAACGGGTTGGTACCGCGCGGATCGACCTCGCCCCAATACAGAAA
>JACMOQ010000564.1 GCA_014377905.1 Acetobacteraceae bacterium
TCCGGGATCAGATTATTGACCGGACAGCCATTGTGGCAGAACGGGATGCCGCAATCCATGCAGCGCGCGGCTTGTTCGGCGACTTCCGCCGGCGGCAGGGGCTGGGTAAATTCGCTGAATGTTTTAAGGCGCTCAGCCACCGGCACATAGCTACGGTCATGCCGCGCAATATCAAGGAAGCCAGTAATCTTACCCATGCTGAGCCACTCCAATCCAATAGACAAAAAGTTTTTACTTCATTTTCCGAAAAGAAGCGCTTGCTTACTCGGCTGCCTGCGCTGTCTGCGCTTCGCGTTTCAAGTCCTGCAAAGCGCGCCGATAATCCTTCGGCATCACCTTGACGAACTGCGCAAGCGCGGTGTCCCAGTCATCCAGCAATGCGCGGGCCCGGGCACTTCCGGTGTAGAGCAGATGGCGCTCAACCAGGATGCGCAACCGTTCGGCGTCAAACCGCAGTGGATCGCCCATGCCGTTGTCTTCAACGCTGGCGGCACGCTGGCGCGGGCGTTCGGCGTCATCGGCGGCGGTTGGATCGGCGGGGCGGATGTCTTCGAGATCGACCATCGCGGTATTCGCCAGCTGGGCGAACTTGCTGTGTGGATCATAGACATAGGCGACACCGCCCGACATGCCGGCGGCAAAGTTGCGGCCGGTTTCGCCTAATACGACAACAACGCCGCCGGTCATGTATTCGCAGCCGTGATCGCCAGTGCCTTCAACAACCGTGACGGCCCCCGAATTACGCACCGCGAAACGTTCGCCGGCCACACCTTCGAAATAAGCCTCCCCGGCGATGGCGCCGTAAAGCACGGTGTTGCCGACAATGATGTTGTCCGACGGATTGCGCGTAAGGCCCGCGGGCGGGCGCACCACCACCCGGCCACCCGACAGGCCCTTGCCGACATAGTCGTTGCAATCCCCGGTCAGGTCGAGGCTGACGCCGCGTGCCAGAAACGCCCCGAAACTGCCGCCGGCAGTGCCCTTGAAGCTGATCGCGATGGTGCAGTCCGGCAGGCCCTTATGGCCGTATTTGCGGGCCACATCGCCCGACAGCATGGCGCCGACGCTGCGGTTGAGGTTGCTGATCGACCGTTCGAGACGCACCGGCTCGGCGTTTTCGATCGCGGCTTTGCATTCGACAATCAGTTCCTGATCCATCGCCATTTCGAGGTGATGGTTCTGGTATTCGCCGTGGCGGATGGCCACGCCCGGCGCCGGCACCACTTCGTGCAGCAGCTTGGACAGGTCAACGCCCTTGGCCTTCCAGTGGCTGACCGCAGTTTTGGTATCAAGGCGGCTGACCTGGCCGACCATTTCCTCGAACTTGCGGAACCCGAGTTGGGCCATGATCTCGCGCACTTCTTCGGCGATGAAGAACATATAATTGATGATGTGTTCGGGCGTGCCAGTGAAACGCTTGCGCAAGATCGGGTCTTGCGTGGCGACGCCAACCGGGCAGGTGTTGAGGTGGCATTTGCGCATCATGATGCAGCCTGCCGCGATCAACGGTCCGGTTGCGAAACCGAATTCATCCGCGCCAAGAAGCGCGCCAACCACGACATCGCGCCCGGTGCGCAATCCGCCATCGACCTGGACGACAATCCGCCCGCGCAGCCCGTTGAGCACCAGGGTCTGCTGGGTTTCGGCGAGCCCGATTTCCCAGGGCGATCCGGCATGGGTCAGCGACGTCAGCGGGCTGGCGCCGGTGCCACCTTCGAAGCCGGAAATGGTGAGGTGATCGGCACGGCATTTGGCAACGCCAGCGGCAACGGTGCCGACGCCAATTTCGGAAACAAGTTTGACCGATACCCGCGCCTTGGGATTCACGTTCTTGAGATCGTAGATCAGCTGGGCAAGGTCTTCGATCGCATAAATGTCGTGATGCGGCGGTGGGGAAATCAGCCCGACGCCAGGGGTCGAATGGCGCACGCGGGCGATGTTCTTATCGACCTTGTAGCCGGGCAACTGGCCGCCTTCGCCGGGTTTGGCGCCTTGGGCCATCTTGATCTGCAGATCGTCGGCGTTGACGAGGTACTCGGCGGTAACGCCGAACCGGCCTGATGCGACCTGTTTGATGGCCGAACGTTCGGAATCGCCGTTCGACAGGCGCACGTAACGATCTGCTTCCTCGCCGCCTTCGCCAGTGTTCGATCGTCCGCCGATGCGGTTCATTGCGATCGCCAAGGTGGTGTGGGCTTCGCGGGAAATCGACCCGAAGCTCATCGCGCCAGTGGCAAACCGTTTGACAATGTCCTTCGCCGGTTCAACCTCGTCCAACGGGATCGGGGTTGGTGCCATGCGGAACTGCATCAGCCCGCGAATGGTCAACAGGCGTTCGTCCTGGTCGTTGATGTTGCGGGCGAAATCACGGTAGCGATCAAGCGCATTGCCGCGCACCGCATGTTGCAGATTGGTGACCGATTCGGGCGTCCAGGCATGGTCTTCGCCCCGCAGGCGGAAGCCGTAATCACCGCCGACGTCGAGCATTTCGGCGTAGATCGGGTTGTCGCCATAGGCTTGCGCGTGGCGGGCCACGGCCTCCTCGGCGATTTCCAGCATGCCGGCGCCTTCGATGCGGGTGGCGGTGCCGGTGAAGCACGCTTCGATGAACTCGCTGGAAAGACCAACCGCATCAAAAATCTGCGCGCCGCAATAGGATTGGTAGGTCGAGATGCCCATCTTGGACATCACCTTCAGGATGCCCTTGCCGATCGCCTTGACGTAGTTCTTCGAAACTTCGTAGGGCTTCAGTTCCATGCCATTTTCGACACGCAACTGCTCGATCGTTTCGAAAGCGAGGTAGGGATTGATCGCCTCGGCGCCGTAACCAGCCAGCACGCAGAAATGATGCACTTCGCGGGCTTCGCCGGTTTCCACCACCAGGCCGGTGCTGGTGCGCAGGCCCTGGCGGATCAGGTGGTGATGCACCGCGGCCGTCACCAGCAATGAAGGCATTGGCACCCGGTCGGGCGACACGCCGCGGTCCGACAGCACCAGGATGTTAAAGCCGTGCAGCACGGCGTCGGTTGCGTGATTGCAAAGTTTTTCCAGCGCGGCTTCCATGCCTGCCGGGCCGCTTTTCACCGACCAGCTTGCATCCAGCGTGCGGGCACGGAAGCGCCCGCCAATCTGGCTGGAAATTGCGCGGATCTTGCTGAGCTCAGCATTGGTCAGGATCGGTTGGGCCACTTCGAGGCGGTTATGGGTGCCCTTGGCGTGGCCAAGCAGGTTCGGTCGCGGTCCGATCATCGACACCAGGGACATCACCAGTTCTTCCCGCGTCGAATCGATCGGCGGGTTGGTGACCTGGGCGAAGTTTTGCTTGAAATAATTATAAAGCAGCTTGGGCTTGCGGCTCAGCACCGCAATCGGGGTATCGACGCCCATGGAACCCAGCGGGTCGTCGCCAAATTCGGCCATCGGTTCCAGAAAGAAATTCATATCTTCCTGGGTGTAGCCAAACGCCTGCTGCAAATTGAGCCGTGCCGCCGGATCGTTGGGCGGGTTGATCGCAAGGCCGGCGGGCAGATCGGGAAGTTCTTCGAGCTTGACCTGCGTCGCTTTCAGCCAGTCTTCATAGGGGTGCTCGGCGGCAAGCTGCGCCTTGATCTCGTCATCGGAAATGATCCGGCCCTGTTCAAGGTCGATCAGCAGCATCTTCCCGGGCTGCAGGCGCCATTTGCGCAGGATTTTTTCTTCCGGCACCGGCAGCACACCGGATTCCGACGCCAGGATCACGTGATCATCATCGGTAATGACATAGCGCGCCGGGCGCAAACCATTGCGATCAAGCGTTGCACCGATTTGCCGCCCGTCGGTGAAAGCGATCGAGGCCGGGCCGTCCCACGGTTCCATCAATGCGGCGTGGTATTCGTAAAACGCGCGCCGTTCCGGGTTCATCAGCGGATTGCCGGCCCAGGCTTCCGGGATCAGCATCATCATCGCATGCGCCAGGCTATAGCCGCCAGCGAGCAGGATTTCGAGCGCGTTATCCAAACATGCTGTGTCGGACTGGCCATGCGGGATCAGCGGCCACATCTTGTCGAGGTCGGGGCCGAGCAGATCGGATGACATCGCGCCACGGCGGGCAAACATCCAGTTCACGTTGCCGCGCACGGTGTTGATTTCGCCGTTATGGGCCATGAAGCGATATGGGTGCGCCAGCCGCCAGGACGGAAACGTGTTGGTCGAGAAACGTTGATGCACCAGCGCCAAGGCTGATTCACATAACGGGTTTTGCAGATCGAGGTAGAAACTGCCGACTTGCGGTGCCAGCAAAAGGCCCTTGTAGACCAGCGTGCGGGTGGAAACAGATGGCATGTACAGTTCGCTCAGGCCCGGCAGTCTGCTTTGCACGCTCAGATCGCGGACGTTGTTGAGCACCTGCTTCCTGATGACCAGAATTTTGCGCTCGAAGGCGTCCTGATCAGCGAGGTCGGGGTTGCGCACGATGATCGCCTGACGGATGTCGGGCATGGTTTCAATGACTTTGGTGCCGAGGCCGGTAAGGTCGGTCGGCACGCTGCGCCAGCCAAGGAAGCTTTGCCCTTCCAGCACGACAATGCGTTCGACCAGTTCCATCGCGTAGTCGCAGGCTTGCTTGTCGCGCGGCAGGAAGCACATCGCGACGGCGTAGTGGCCGGGCGGCGGCAGATTGAGGCCCAATCCGCCGGCCCAATGGCGCAGCAATTTATCCGGGATCTGGATCAGGCAGCCAGCGCCGTCGCCCACCAGCGGATCGGCGCCGACGGCACCGCGATGATCGAGATTGACCAGAATCTGCAACCCGCGGCCAATCAGCTCGTGCGATTTTCGGCCCTTGATGTTCGCCACAAAGCCCACGCCGCACGAATCGTGCTCGTAGGTCGGGTCATACAATCCCTGGGAAACAGGTGGGCCTTGATGCACGGGCAGGTCCATCGCGATGGGTCTTCCTTGGTTTACGGCAGTACTGTTGTCTCTGACGGGCGCAGCTTGGGTCTTCGCCGTATTCCGCCACACCGAGCGTTATCACATGGCTCGGCCATGGTTAAGCAATTTTTCAGCAGTTCGGCATCCCGCTGGGGGCGAGGCTAAGTTGGGGCGCCGCCTGTCGGCGGCTCAAGCTCCCCCATCAATGGTGAGGATGGTGCCGGTTGTGTAACCCGACCGAACGCTGGCGAGGAAGGCGACCGCCCAGCCGATTTCGTCCGATGTGCCCATGCGGCCGAATGGCATACCGGCGGAAAGCTCGCGCCAGCGTTCGGCGTCGCCCAGGGTTTCGGCCGCCCGATGGCGGGCCAGCATTTCCTGGCGCGCGGTCGCGGTGGCACCGGGGTTGATGCCAACGACGCGGATGCCGTCCTTCTGGCTGGCATGGCCCATGGCACGGGTGAACGCCATGAGTGCGGCATTGCCGGTGGCGCCGGCGATATAATTGGGGGGAAATTTCTCCCCCGCTGCGCCGATGACATTGATGATGACGCCAGATTTCTGGGCGGCGAGTTGCGGGTAGATCTGCCGGCACAGCGAAATAAAGCCGAACACCTTCAAATCCCAGGCGCGGCGCCAGGTTTCGTTGCTGACCGCCAGCACGTCGCCGGGCGGAATGGCGCCAGCGTTGTTGACCAGGATGTCGATCGGCCCAGCCTCGGCCACCACGCGCAGGATTTCGGCTTCGTGCGATAAATCGGCGGCGATGGTGCGGACCTGGACCTGGCGGCGGGCGCGGACCGATGCGGCGGCCTCGGCCAGCACGGCCGGATCGCGGGCGACGAGCACAACATCGCAGCCCTCCTCGGCGAGGATTTCCGCTGTTGCCCGGCCGATGCCCTTCGATCCCCCGGTGATGAGCGCGCGTTTGCCGGTGAGTTCCAGGTCCATGATCTTCCCCCAATGTCTGGCCTGCAACCAAGCACATCCCGCGCCCAACAAAAAGCAGTGCGGGCCAAAACCGATCGCGCTACGCTCCGGCGGGACAATCTCGGGAGCAAGCGACATGGAGTATCCGTACGATACTGGCGCCTATACCCGCAAAATCACTACCCAATCCCCCGACGCCCAGCGTTGGTTCGATCGGGGCCTCAACTGGTGCTACGCCTACCACCACGAGGAAGCGGTGCGATGTTTCGAAGCAGCCCTTGCCGCCGATCCGGCTTGCGCGATGGCGCAGTGGGGCATCGCCTACGCCATTGGCCCGAATTACAATTACCCCTGGGTCCTGCAAGACCCGCGCTCCAAGGCTGCCTCCCTCGCCCGTGCCTATGACGCGACGCTGGCTGCCATCGCACTGGCTGGCGCTGTCACCAGCCCCGAACGCGCTTTGATCGGGGCCCTGCCATCCCGCTATCCCCAACGCACGCCGATCGACGACCAGCGCCCGTGGGACATCGCCTTTGCCGACGCCATGCGCATCGCCCAACGCGGCCATACCCGTGACCTCGACATCCGCGCAGTTTTTGTCGAGGCCATTCTCAACATCACCCCGTGGAAAATGTGGAACCTCCGCACCGGGGAGCCTGCCGCGGGCGCCGGCACCATCGAAGCCCGCGATACCCTTGATGCCGGGTTGCGCATGGTGCCAGGTGCGATGAACCATCCCGGCCTGCTGCATCTGCATGTTCACCTGATGGAAATGTCGCCCCACCCGGAAGCTGCGTTCCGCACCGGGGACCGCCTGCGCGAGATCAGCGGCGACATGGGCCATCTGATCCACATGCCCACCCATATCGATATTCAATGCGGGCAATATCGCGATGCGATGTTCTGGAACCAGCAAGCCATCATCGCCGATCGCAAATTCTACGACCGTGCCGGGCCGCTCAATTTCTACTCAGGCTACCGCATCCATAATTACCATTTTGCCGCCTATGGCGCGATGTTTCTCGGCCAGTTCGCCCCGGCCATCGCTGCCATTGACGAAATGATCCGCACCACCCCCGAAGACCTGCTGCGCATCCCGTCCCCGCCGATGGCCGATTTCTTCGAGGGCTTCATCGCGCTGCGCCAACACGTTCTGGTCCGCTTCGGCAAGTGGAACGACATTATCGACCAGCCCTTGCCCGAGGACCAGGACCTTTATTGCACCACCACCGCCATGATGCATTACGCCCGCGGTGTCGCCTACGCTGCGATGGGCAATGTCGCGGCGGCCGAGGGCGAACAAACCCTGTTTCGTGCCTCGGTCCCTCGGGTGCCGAAAACCCGCTATTTGCATAATGTCTGCTGCCTGGATCTGCTCGCCATTGCCGAGAACATGCTGGAGGGCGAAATCGCCTATCGCCGTGGCGACTACGATGCTGCCTTCGCCCGCCTCCGCGCGGCCATCGCGCTGGAAGACGCCCTGCCTTACGATGAACCCTGGGGCTGGATGCAGCCGATCCGCCACGCGCTTGGCGCGCTGTTGCTGGAACAAGGCCGCGCGGCCGAAGCCGA
>JACMOQ010000565.1 GCA_014377905.1 Acetobacteraceae bacterium
CCCAGGCCAATGGTGGCGATGGCGAGATAAACTCCGGATAGCCGCAAGGTTGGCGTGCCGATGGCGAGCGCAAACAGCACCGGGGCGATGGTGGACGCCGGCAGGGCGATGGCAAACGGCAGATGCAGTTTCAAGGTCAGCAGCGCGGATGAATAGGCGCCCAGGCCCATGAATGCCGCCTGACCAAGCGAGAGCTGCCCGACCGACAACACTACATACATCGACAACCCCAGCAAGCCATTGACCCCGAGCGCATAAACCACGTTCTGGTAGGTCCACAGGAAATCATCCAACCAAATCGGCATGTTACGCCCGCCTCGTCTGGGTGCGGCCAAACAGGCCGGCCGGGCGGGTCCATAGCACAGCAACCAAAATCGCGAAGGCAACGGCTTCCTTCAGGCCGGAGGAGACGTAGCCCGCAGTCAAAACCTCAATCACGCCCAACAACACCCCCGCGATCAGCGCGCCCCGAATATCGCCGAGGCCGCCAATGATGATGACCACAAAGCCGCGCAGCATCATGGCTTCGCCCATGTAAGGCTGGATGGCGTTGAAGTTGAGGCCGATCAACACCCCGCCAGCGCCGGCCAGGGTGCCGCAGATAAAGCTGACCAGGGCTGCGAGCCGTCCGGTATTGATCCCCATAAGCCCCGCCGCATCGGGATTTTCCGCCATCGCCCGCAAGGCGAGACCGATCGGGGTGAGGCGCATCAGGGCGAGCAGCGCGGTGACCATCACCCCGGTTGCGATGAGCACCAGGATTTGCGCACTCGTGATACGCAGCGGGCCGAAAATCATCGCCTCACCACCCAGAACCTCAGCCGGCAGGCGGCGGATGTCCGGACCGAGCCAGGCGGTCATGCCAGCATAAAGCGCGAGAACCGCGCCAAGGGTGACCATTAGGGAGGAGAGTTCGGGGGCGTTGATCCGTCGCAGCCGTGCCAGCAACAGCCAATCCAATACCACCGCGATGGCACCGACCGCGACCGCGGCGGCAGGCAATGCCGCCCAGATCGGCCAGCCAGCGTTACGGGTAAGAAACAATGCCACGAACGCGCCGGCGGAGAAATAGAACCCGTAGGTTAAATTCACCACCCGCAACACCCCGAACATCAGGGTAAAGCCGAGCGCGAACAGTGCGTAAGTGCTGCCCAGCAGGACGCCGTTGGTGAGCTGCTGGGCGAGCATGGCTACTTACTGCGCGATGCCGAATTTGCCGCCGCGCATTTCGAGCACGACCACACCGTCCGATGATGCGGGATCGCGGCCGGCGGTGAATTTGAACGGACCCATCACACCGTTGAAATCAGTCTTGCCGAGGGCTGCGTTGATTTTCTCACTGTCCGCGGCGCCGGCGCGGTCAATGGTTTGGGCCACGATCTTCATCGTATCATATGCCTGGGCGGCGAACTGGTCGGGCGCCTTGTTGTATTTGGCGGTGAAGGCAGTAACGAAGCCGGTGTTCATCGCATCGGGTTTGGCAATGAACCACGGGCTGCCGACCAGCATGCCATCGGCGGCGGCCCCGGCGATTTCACCTAATTTGGGGGAGTTGGAGCCGTTGCCGCCAAGCAGCAGGGTCTCCTTGGGGATGCCCAACGACCGCGCTTGCAACACCACGCCGGACACTGGTTCAACCAGCGCCGAAATGCCGATCGCATCCGGCTTCAGTCCTTTGATCTTGGTAAGCTGAGCGGAGAAATCCGTGTCCTTGCTGCCGAAGGTTTCGATGGTAAGGATCTTCAGCCCAAGCTTCTCGGCAGTGGCTTTCATCACGTCAAAACCGGATTTCGAAAACGCATCATCATTGGCATACATCAGGGCAATGGTCTTCACGCCGCGCGACTGGGCCTTTTTGAACGTCACCGGGACCACGTCCGCTTCGGGCAGCGAGGTTCGCCAGATATAAGGGCCGATTTCGGTGATGCCGGCCGCGGTGGTCGAGGTGCCAACCGTCGGGATTTTGCGTTCGTTGGTGACCGGGCCGACGGCGAACATTTCGTTCGACAGCGTCGGGCCGATGACCAGCACGACCTTGTCGCGGCCGATCAACTTGCGGGCGGCATTGATCGCCTGATCCTTGTTACCGGCGGAATCTTCCACCGTCAGCACGATCTTCTGGCCGCCGAGAACACCCTTTTGGTTGATTTCGTCGAGCGCAAGCTCAAGCCCGGCCTTGATGGCAATGCCATAGGCGGCGGCGGGGCCGGTGAGGATTTCGATTGCGCC
>JACMOQ010000074.1 GCA_014377905.1 Acetobacteraceae bacterium
CAACGATCAACTGGTGCACACCAATGTCGCGTGCGGGCTGCTCGATCTTGATAGCTGTCAGTGCAGCAATTACCAGCAGCGCAAAAAATTCGTCCCCGATTGTGTCAGCCTGACGCCGGCAATTTTGGGCGAAATCAACTGGTTGCCGCCGTCCTGCGGCTATCGACGGCTGGCGGAAGGCAAGGATCTGGCTTGGTGGCATCCGCTGGTATCGGGCAGTGCTGAAACCGTCCACACATCGGGCGTATCGGTCCGTGGACGCGCAATCGGGGAGCGGGTGGCAGGCCCGCTCGATCACCACATCGTCGACTGGCCGGGCACCATGCCGCGGCCACGGCAACCAAAACCTGGGAAACCGACATGATGCAGGGTGCGATTTACGGCGGCGTTAACGCAGCGGTTTTGACGGCGATGCGGCAGGATCTGTCGATCGACCTCGATCGCATGGCCGGCCACGCAAAATGGCTGCTGGCGAATGGCTGCAACGGGTTGGGCGTGCTTGGCACCACTGGGGAAGCCAATTCGCTCGGGGTGTCTGAACGCATCGAGGTGATGGAGGGCCTGGCCGAGCGTGGCATCGCGCCGGCGTTGATGATGCCTGGCTGCGGCACGACAGCCATCACCGATACGGTGCTGCTGACCAAGCGGGCGCAGGATTTAGGCTGCCGGGGCGCGCTGCTGTTGCCGCCGTTTTTCTACAAGAACCCGTCAGAGGATGGCCTGTTCGCCTATTTCTCCGAGGTTATCCAGCGGGTTGGCGGCGACATCAAGATTTACCTTTATCACTTCCCAGCCCAGTCGGCGGTGCCGTTCACGGTTGACCTGATCGGGCGGTTGCTGCGCGCCTATCCCGGCAAGGTGAGGGGTTTGAAGGATAGCAGCGGCGATTTCGCCAACACTGCATCCTATGTCGATGCCTTCGCCAAAGACGGGTTTGAGGTTTATTGCGGCGATGACGGCGCGGCTCTGGAATTGCTGCGCCGAGGCGGCGCAGGCTGCATTACGGCTGCCGCCAATGTCGGTTGTGCGGTCAGCGCCACGGTTTACGCCAATTCGGAAAATCCGGCGGGTGAGGCTGCCCAAATCCAGCTTTCAGCCATTCGCAAGGCGGTCACCTCCGCCCCGTTGATCCCCGGCCTGAAGGCGCTGGTCGCCCGCAACACCGCCAATCCGGCGTGGAACTTCCAGCGCCCGCCGCATATGCCGCTCGATGCCGCAAATGCGGCCAAGCTCGAGGCCGCGTTTGATGCGACCGGCGCAGTGCTGGCACCCGCCTGATTGGTTTGCTGGCGCATTCCCCCCCAGGGCTGCTAGATTGTTGATAGGTTTTGGACTCGCGAAATTTTCGCGGATCGGGAGCAGACGCGCGGTGGTCACAGCAGGCAATCCAGCATTCGGCAACAATCCGCCGCTGTCATATATCGATCCAGCCATGTCAGCGGCCCAACGGCTGCTGATCAAGACTGTCGAATTGGTGACCGGGCAGAAGAAGCTGAAGGCGGTTTATGACCGGTTTCGCGCCGACGGCGGCACTGCGGAGAATTTTTGGTCCGACATGCTGCGCCGTACCGGCATAAGTCTGGATTTCGACCGGCGGGCGCTTGCCAATATCCCGGCCGAGGGGCCTCTGCTGGTGGTGGCGAACCATCCGTTCGGGCTGGTCGATGGGCTGATCCTATGCTGGCTTATCAGCCAGGTCCGGCCGGATTTTCAGTTGCTGATTAATTCGGTGCTGATCCAGGCGCCCGAAACTCGCGAGCATTTCCTGCCGATCAGTTTCGCCGGCACGCGTGAAGCCCAGGCGACCAACGTTCAAACCCGGATTGAGGCCCGCAAACACCTGGAGAATGGCGGCGCAGTGCTGGTATTCCCGGCTGGCGGTATTTCGACATCGCCGGATCGCTGGGGCGCGCGCCCGGCGATGGACGCACCGTGGCAGGCCTTCATTGCCCAGATGTTGCAGCGCGCGCGGTGCCCGGTGGTGCCGGTTTATTTCCAGGGTCAGAACGGGCGGTTGTTCCACATCATTAGCCATATCAGTGCAACCCTGCGTTTGGCGCTGATGGCCCGCGAAATTCGCCGCCGCTTCAACAGCCGGATCAATCTGAAAATCGGCGCGCCGATCCCGTTTAGCGCGTTTGACGGCATTTCTCACCGCAATGCGCTGTCCGCCGAACTCTGCCGCCGCACCTATGCGCTGGGGGGGATTGATACCACAATTCCCGGCACGATCGTCGATTGGCCCGCGGCGTTGCAGGTCAAGGTGAAGCGATGAGGCTAGTGTTGATCATCTACGTCTGCGTGCTGGCGTAACATCATATCTATGGCTTTTATCGACAGTTTTGTCCTGAGGGCGGATTGCATCCGCCCCACGGCCATCAGTCATTGGTGAAGGCTGTTGGTATAAATCGGTTATTTCCGCGCCGCCTGCATCAGCGCTTTCATCTGCTGCACCACCGCCGGCAAGCCGTCAAAAATCGCCTGGGCGATGATGAAATGCCCGATATTAAGCTCCATCACCTCGGGGATGGAGGCAATCGGGGCAACATTGGCGAAGTTCAGCCCATGACCGGCATGGCATTCCAGCCGCAGCGCGCTGCATTGCCGCGCCGCCGCCTGCAAACGCGCCAGTTCGCCAGGTTTGCTGTGGCCAAAGGCACCAGTGTGGAGTTCGACAATATCGGCACCGATTTCAGCACTCGCGATCAGTTGCGCCGGTTCGGGGTCGATGAACAGCGACACCCGAATGCCGGCATGGCGCAATCGGGCCACGATCGGGCGCAGGGAATTTTGCTGGCTGACGACGTCAAGACCGCCCTCGGTAGTGACCTCCGTGCGCTTTTCCGGCACGATGCAGCACGCGTTGGGCATGGCTTCAAGCGCGATATTCAGCATCTCGGTAGTCGCCGCCATCTCGAAATTCAACGGCTTGTCGATGCCGGCGCGGACCAGAAACACATCGCTGTCGCGGATATGGCGGCGGTCTTCCCGCAAATGAATGGTGATGCCATCGGCGCCGGCGGCAATCGCCATGCGGGCGGCTTCCAGCGGGTCGGGGTAGGCTTCGCCCCGCGCATTGCGCAGCGTGGCAACGTGGTCGACATTCACGCCAAGGCGAAGGGTCATAAGCGGGCTTCCCGTCTGGTTGCGAGATCATGGGCGAGGTCGATCGCCGCGATCAGGCTGGTGGCGTCGGCCACACCAAGCCCTGCGATATTGAACGCGGTGCCGTGATCGGGTGAGGTGCGGATGATCGGCAGGCCGAGCGTTACGTTCACCCCATGCGCCATGTCGAGGGTTTTCAACGGGATGAGCGCCTGATCGTGATACATCCCCATCGCCACATCATAGCGTTGGCGGGCTGCGGGCGTAAACAGGCTGTCGGCGGCGAACGGGCCGGTCACGTCCAGGCCCTCGGCCCGTAGGATGGCAATAGCGGGGGCGATAATCTCGATTTCCTCCTCGCCCATCGTGCCGTCTTCCCCGGCATGCGGGTTCAGGCCGGCAACCGCGATGCGCGGCCGGGCGATGGCCCAGTCGCGGCGCAAGGCAGCCTCGGTCACGCGGGTGACCGCGATAATCCGATCAACAGTGATCATCGCCAGCATTCGCCGTAAGGACGCGTGCACCGTAATCGGCACCACTTTCAGCAAGGGGCTTGCCAGCATCATCACCGGCAATGTCGCGCCGGTGAGGGCGGCGAGGAACTCGGTATGGCCAGGATGGGGGAAACCGATGCCGGTCAAAGTTGATTTGTGGATCGGGTTGGTGACCACGGCCGCCGCCTCACCGGCCAGCGCAAGCCTTGTGGCTCGCTCGATCGAGGCAATTACCGCGGGCGCATTGGCCGGGTCGGGATGGCCCGCGCGCACGGCGGCAGCAAGACGCTGCGGCAACACCGGTAAGGCATGCGGGAAAATCGCCGCAGCCGCACCGATTGCGTTGACCGCGCGCACCGGAACATCGAGACCAAGCCGGTCTGCGAGCGCGGATAGCCGGTCGGGGTCGTCGAGTGCCACGAACGGCCTTGCGCCATTACGGCGGGCGAGCCAGGCGCGCAGCGACAATTCCCCACCAATTCCGGCGGGATCGCCCATGGTGAGCGCAAGCGGGGTCATCGTGGCGCTCCCCTCACCCGGGCCTTGTTCCGACGGGAGCGGGAAAAGGCGCTGCACCCTCTCCTTCTGGCGCAAAGCCGGGGTGAGGGCGTGCACATTGTCATATGTGCAAAGCCCGCCCATCGACCGCGAGTGCTGCTTCCTTGACTGCTTCATTCAAGGTCGGGTGCGCATGGCAAATCCGCGCAACGTCTTCGGAACTGGCGCCAAATTCCATCGCCATTGCCAATTCGGCAATCAGCGTGCCAGCATCCGGGCCCAGAATATGCGCGCCCAGCAGACGATCGGTGCGCTTATCGGCGAGGATTTTCACCAGCCCATCGGTCTGCCCCATTGCCCGCGCGCGGCCATTGGCGGTGAAAGGGAACTTGCCGACCCGGTATTCAATGCCGGAGGTCTTCAATTGTTCTTCGGTCTGGCCAACCGAGGCGACTTCGGGCGAAGTGTAAATCACCCCAGGAATGACATCGTAGTTGACATGTCCGGCTTGCCCGGCGAGCCGTTCGGCCAGCGCCACACCTTCATCCTCCGCCTTATGGGCCAGCATCGGCCCGGCAATCACGTCACCGATGGCGAAAATGCCAGGGACATTGGTCGCGAAATGCCCATCGGTTTCGACCCGGCCGCGCGCATCCAGCGCCACGCCGATTTCAGCAAGCCCAAGGCCTGCCGTGTAAGCGCGGCGTCCGATTGCCAGCAGGACAATATCGGCCTGCAACTCGCTGGTTTTGCCGTCCTTCACCGCTTCCAGGCTCAGCGTCACGCCGGCACCGGTTTTGGCTGCCGCCGTCACCTTGGTCGACAGCTTGAACTTGAGTCCCTGCTTGGACAGCACTCGCTCGAACTGCTTGGCGATCTCGCCATCATTGCCGGGGATGATGCGGTCGAGGAATTCGACAACCGTTACCTCGGCGCCCAACCGACGCCACACGCTGCCGAGTTCGAGGCCGATCACCCCGCCGCCGATCACCACCAGGTGGCCGGGCACGCGGTCGAGTTCGAGCGCGCCGGTTGAGGTGACGATGGTTTTTTCGTCCACCTCGACACCTGGCAGAGGCATGGACTCGCTACCAGTGGCGATGACGATGTTCTTCGCCGCGTAGTCAACGTCGGCCACGCTCACCAGGCCCGGTGCGGGGATCCGAGCTTCACCCTTTAACCATCTGATTTTGTTCTTCTTAAACAAAAACTCAACGCCTTTGGTGTTGGCGCCAACCACCTCGCCCTTGCGCGCCTGCATGCGCGCTAGATCGAGCTTCACTCCATCGACGATAATCCCGTGATCGGCCCAGGCGTGTTTGGTTTCGGTGAAATTTTCCGAAGATTGCAACAAGGCCTTGGACGGGATGCAGCCGATATTGAGGCAGGTGCCGCCAAGGGTTTCGCGCTTTTCGACGCAGGCCACCTTCATGCCCAACTGCGCCGCCCGGATGGCGCAGACATAGCCGCCGGGGCCTGAGCCGATAACGATGAGGTCGAACGATTCTGTGTCAGACATATGCGGCCGCCCCAGAGCAATGGAAGTTACAGCCGTCATCGCGAGCCCCTGCGAAGCAATCCATGGTTCCCGCCCAGAGGAAAATGAATTGCGTCGCCGCTCGCAATGACGACTACTGCTTTTAAGCCGCTTTCGCCAGCGCCCGCCACACGACTTCCGGCGTTGCCGGCATGTCGATTTGCGTTACCCCCAAATCCGCCAATGCATCGATGATAGCGTTGATCAGCGCTGGCGGGGCGCCCACAGCCCCAGCCTCGCCCGCGCCTTTGACCCCCAATCCGTTGGTCAGGCAGGGCACTTCAACCAGTTCGACGTCAATATTTGGTAAATCATCGGCACGCGGGATGGTGTAGTCCATCAGGCTGCCGGCGAGCAGCTGGCCGGAATCAGGGTCATAGGCGGTGTGTTCCAGCAAGGCCTGGCCCAGCCCTTGGGCGACGCCGCCATGCACCTGGCCGGCGACGATCATCGGGTTGACCGCGCGGCCGACATCATCGGTTACGCTGTAGCGCACCACGTCGATGCGGCCAGTTTCCGGGTCAACCTCGATTTCGGCGATATGGCAGCCATTGGGAAAGGTGTGGTGGTTGATCTGTGCCACTTCGGCAGCATCGAGGGTTGTGACATCCTCACCTTTTGCCGCCCGGGCGCGCTGGGCCAGCGCCAAGGTGATGATGTCGATGCCACGATCTGTGCCGATCACCTGAAAGCGTCCATCTTCAAACACAATATCAGCCATCGCGGCTTCCATCGCTTCGGATGCTGCGCGGCGGCCCTTCTCGATCACGGTTGCCGCTGTCAGCACGATCGCCTGACCTTCGGAATAGAGGCTGCGCGCGCCGCCAGTGCCGCCACCGGTTGGCATGTCGTTGGTATCGCCCTGTTTCACCCGGACCTTGTCGCCATCGACGCCCAAGCGATCCACGGTCAATTGAATGTAAGCGGTTTCATGGCCTTGTCCGGTGGACTGGGTGCCGACATAGACATCGACATAGCCATCATCGGCAAAGCGGATTTCGGCGCGTTCGGTATCATCGCCGCCAGTCGCTTCGAGGTAATAGGCCATCCCGATACCGCGCTTCTTACCGCGCGACGCCGCCTCTGCCTTGCGTGCCGCGATGCCGGCCCAGTCGGTGTGGGCAAGTGCGGCGTTCAGCACGCGCGGGAAATCGCCGCTGTCATAGGTCCGCCCCATGGCCGAAATATGCGGCATGGCTTCTGGCCCGACCATGTTGCGGCGGCGCAGTTCTATGCGGTCAATACCCAATTCGCGGGCTGCCGCATCGACAATGCGCTCCACAACGTAGTTGGCTTCCGGTCGGCCCGCACCGCGATAGGCATCGACCGGCACGGTGTTGGTGAACACGCCCAGGACATTGGCATAGACGGTCTTGAAACCGTAAACGCTGGCCAGCACCCCCGATCCTGCGAGGGTTGGGATATAGGGGGCGAAGTTGGACAGATATGCGCCCATCCCGGCCAAGGTCCGGGTGCGCAGCGCGAGGAACTTGCCGGCGGCGTCGATCGCCAATTCGGCTTCAGTAATGTTGTCCCGCCCATGGCTGTCGGACAGGAAGGCTTCCGACCGTTCCGACACCCAGCGCACCGGGCGGCCCAGCTTGCGCGACGCATATGTGGTCAGAACATGCTCAGGATAAAGAAAAAGCTTCATCCCGAAGCCACCGCCAACATCTGGCGTGATCACCCGCATGCTGGTCGGATCTGTTCCGAAGACCATGCCGGCCATCACGTTGCGCACTGTCCAACTCCCTTGGGTGTTGGTGCGGATGGTCCAGGTCTTCGCCGCGGTATCGTACTCCGCGAGGCAGGCCCGCGCTTCCATCGAATTCACCACGATGCGGTTATTGACGACCTTCAGCTTGGTGACATGGGCGGCGGATTTGAACAGCGCCTCGGTTTCGTCCTTGGGGCCCACGGCCCAGTCAAAGCAAAGATTGCCGGGCGCGGTGGGCCAGACCTGCGGCACGCCGGGATTGGTCGCGGTGGCAAGGTCGGTGATCGAATCCAGAATGTCGTAATCGACCATCACTGCCTCGGCGGCATCGCGCGCGGCCTGCAGTGTGTCGGCGACGATGAAGGCCACCGGTTCGCCAACATGGCGCACCTGGCCCTCTGCCAATGTATGGCGCGGCGGGCTGACCTGCTTACTGCCATCGCGGTTGTCGAGTTCGACCAGTACCGGCAGCAGCCCGATTTTGTCGGCCTTGAGGTCTTCATTGGTGAAAACGGCATGAACGCCCGGCACAGCAACGGCTGCGGATACATCGAGCGACAGGATTTTCGCGTTCGCGTGCGGGCTGCGCAGAACCACGCCATGCAACATGCCCGGCACGGAGTAATCGGCGGTATAGCTGCCGGCGCCCTTCAGCAAACGCGGGTCTTCAACGCGACGGACGGGCTGGGCGACACCGAATTTGGTCATGGGCGAAATCTTTCCTGCGCGGGATTGGACACAGTGACAATGCACCTTTGCCGCGTTCGCCGCAAAGGGGGCTGGGCAAGCCTTGGCGAACAATCTCGGCACCAACCAACCACAGCCATGAGTTGCAAAACGCCGCGCTACAAAGACTTTAATTTAAGTGTGCGTTAATTTTTTGGAGCCATAAAACCCCATCACCCCGAAGCCGGTCTATCCAGACCAGGCAGGGGATGCCCGCAAAAAGCGAGGGTCAGATAACATCGGCCATACCCCATCAGCGCCCGCCCTGGTTTCCAAACCCCACCAAGCACTGGGTTCGGGTCCGGCTGAGTAATCACTGAAAACTCACTCGGTTTTCACATCCGCCCGACGATCGCGGGTTGCATAGTCGCGCCAGCAACGCAACCGACTACCCCCGCTCGCAACATCCACCTGTGACCGCGACACCAAGCCGCGGTTGACCAATCCTCATGAGGGTTCGATGACAACCATCTACTGGACCGGCTCGAACAACATTACGTCCAGCTCAAACTATAATTACGGTACTTCGACTCTCACCTCGGATGGCACGACCAATTCTCCCGATCTCAGCAATGGCGTGAACACGCTGCAAATATCGGGTGCCGATGCAACCCTGAACTCTGGCGATACCATCAGCGTCGATGTTTATAGCGGGGGCACAATTCAACAAAATCTTGGCAATTTTTCCTACCAGGGTTTCATTACCGTGTCCGGAGTGGTCTATCCGATAGCCGATACCGGCACGACCTTCCAAGTTTACGGCATTATCCTCGCCGCAGGCAGCTATGCCAACAACAATGTCGATCCCTTCAGCTGCTTCTTACGTGGTACACGCATCCTGACTGCATCAGGCGAGGTCCCAATTGAGAGTTTAC
>JACMOQ010000566.1 GCA_014377905.1 Acetobacteraceae bacterium
CGCCCCGCCGCGGGGGAGGGCTCCTCCCACACTCTCCCACAGCAGCCCCACGCCCACGGCCATTGTGACGGGTGCACCGGAGCGGCCCGCCAACACCCCGGCTGCCCCGGCGATGGCGCCGGCGATCGCTGCCACCTTCAACATCATCCGCAGCGGATGCACGCCGCCAAGGGCCGCCGCGAGCGGGTCGAACCCGTGTGCGCGCATTGCCGTGCCGTACAGCGTTTTGGTCAGGATATAGTGCAGCGCAAAGGTCGCTGCCGCCAACGCCGCAAGATCGATTACCGCAAGCAGCCGCAGCATTGTCGTGTCACTGCCGTAAACGGTGCTGGGGACGCTGTCCTGAGAGAAGGCGACGCCGCTGGTGCCGATCATGGTATCGCCCAGCGAACCAAGGGCAAGCCAGGCCGCAACACTTGCCAGCACAATCACCATCGGTGCTTCGGGACCACGGCGGAGTGGCAGAATGGCAGCTTCGATCGCGATCGCCGCCATCGCGCCGGCCAGCGCGCCAAGCGGCAAGGTCAACAGAAACGGCAAATCCAACCGATTGGCGAGGAAAATCGCGGCTGCGGCCGCCAAACCGGCATAGCTGGCGATCGCGACGTTCCAACCGGTACCGTATCTTACTGTCAGCATGACTGCGAGCCCGACCAGCCCATAAAGGGCGCCGCCAGCGAGACCGTCAAACACGCGCGTTAGTGTAAACACCATACCCTGAAGCTAAGCCTTGCGTGTCTTTAATACACAAGCGATGTCGCAGGTTCGTCCAGCTTCTGCAAGGGATTGCCGTCATTTGGCGGGTCAAAAAAAACCCACCGCCGCAGGCATTGCCGCGGCGGTGGGCTTGGTCAGCCGACGGGGTCGGATTAGGCCGGGCGATAAGTGTCCGGCTGGATCGTGGGACGGCGGCGGTCGGCCATGAACTGGTCGAATTCAGCCTTGTCCTTGGCTTGGCGCAGGCGTTCCAGGTAATCGACGAATTCCTTTTGCTCGTCTTCCAGACGACGCAGGGTTTCGCTGCGATAATCATCGAACGCTTTGTTGCCGCTGACCGGGGCGGTGGCGGGCGCGGGCGATTGCGTTGAACCACCCCATCTGCCCCAGGCCATTGGGCCCCAGCCGCCGTATTGACTGTTGTTCTGCATTGGTGCCCCGTTTGCTTGTTCGCCATGGGCCGGGTCCACATAAACCCAGCGTCCGCAGCGCCGGCCGCGCCAGCCGCCACCGAGGTATCCGCTTCCCAGCATCAGCGCGATGCCGAGTCCGACCGGCCAGAACCAGACGAAGCCGAGGATCATGGCTAGGATCCAGAGTGGTTTCGGAATTTCATTCAGCCTGTCCGTGAGATGCACGAACTTTCTCCTTGGATGTGAATGTGAAGAACATTTACATAGGTAATCCGCAGAGTCGCCCGAGTCAAGCGGATTACGCCGAATTCATCATTTTCCCGGCGCGGTTAGGCCAAGCGATTGCAGATAAATCAACAATCCCGCTTCAAGCAGGTCCTCGGGCGACATCGGCATGCGCCGGCGGTGGCCGTCGGCACGCCCGACGAACAGGGCTGCGATACCGTGGCACAAAGCCCAGACATGCAGCGCCACCATCAAGGGCGGCGGCCGGATTCCGGCAGTGCGATGGGCATTGCAAGCGGCTTCGGAGGCTCGGCGGATGACACCAAATGCCCGCTCCGAGGCGCGCAGCAACTGCACATCCTCCTCCAGTGGAAAGCCGGTTTCAAACATCGCCGCGTAGGCCGCAGGCTCCCGTCGGGCAAAGGCGAGATAGGCCTTGCCGATGTTTTCGAATGCAGTCAGAGCATCGGGGGCGCCGTCGTTCCAAGCGCGTTCCAGTTCATCTGCGAAACGATCATAGCCGAGCCGGGCGATTTCGGCGATCAGGGCTTTCAGATCACGAAAATGCCGGTACGGGGCGGCGGCGCTGACACCGGCCGCCCGGGCGACTTCGGCAAAACTAAAGCCAGCCGGGCCGCTGGCCGCAATTAACTTCAAGGCAGCCGCGATCAGGGCTTCCCGCAGGTTGCCATGATGGTAGCTGTCACGCGGTTGGCGCGGAGGGTCGGTGGTAAAGCGCATGTGAAATGGTGTTACATCAAATGCCCATCGGGGCAAAGGATGGACGTGCAGGAAGCTGCCACAGAGGGCAGGGGAAGAAGAGCCAGTGGTCGGTCGATTATGGCGTCACGTTCATCGCCCGCGACCCTCCTTAGCCGCTTCCCTTCACTCAGCCACCCTTCCGAAACCGCGCAAACCACCCCAACGTCGCCGATATTTCGGCCGCAAAATAGGATGGCCGCATTGTCCCGGTACTATGGCTGACGCCCGGCATCCGCAGCAGGGCCGCCTCACAGCCCGCGAGCTTCAGCGCTGTGTACATCTGAATTGCCTCGGTCGGTGGAGTGCGGCTGTCGGCCTCGCCGGCGATCAGCAATGTGGGGGTGCGGGCATGGGCTGCGTAGGTGAGCGGCGAGCGCTCGCGGTATTTGGCCGCAGCCTCCCAAGGGTGGTGGTGGCCGAGCCAGGTTAGGCCGCCAGTGGCACCCATATCGGCGGTCAGCACCCAGCTTTGCCAGTCCACCACTGGCTTGATCGCGACCGCCGCGCGGAAGCGATGGTCGTGGGTCACTGCCCAGCAGGTCAGCACGCCACCGCCGGATGTTCCTGTGATGAACAGGTTTTCGGCGTCGATGTCGGGCCGTGAAGCTGCCGCATCGACCACCCGCATCAGATCATCATGATCGGGGCCCGGAAAACGGTCATGCAGGGAATTGGCGAAATCTTCACCATAGCCGGTTGATCCGGCCGGGTTGCTGTAAAGCACCGCGTAGCCGGCCGCCGCGAGCGTCTGGACCTTGATCGAAAAGCGGTCCCCGAATTGGGCAAAGGGGCCGCCATGGATCAGCAGCGCCATCGGGTGCGGGCCTTCGCCGCGCGGCTTGACCAGCCAGGACTGCACCTGGCGGCCATCCGCGCACGCGGTCCAGAACATGTCCGCCGGCAGGAAGCCGCCGATTTGTTGGGCAAGGCTGGCATTGAGTGCGGTCAGGACCCGTTTCGTGCCGTCTGGCGCTATAGTTGCGACTTCGGACGGCACATCTACCGCTGCCCGCGCGTATGCGATGGTACCGTCGATGGCCTCGGAAAACCCACCGCCGGAATAGGGCATCTCAATCGAGGCCGGGCCAATGTCATCGGTCAACACATCATGGCTGCCTTCGAGGCCGAAGCGAGCCAAAGCGCGTTTGCCGGGGATGTCATAGACGGCGAGCAGCGCCTGGCTGTCGGCGGTCCAGGCGATTTCGTCGACGCTGATGTCATGCGCCTCGGTCAGGGTGCGTGACGTGCCACCAGCAAGCGTCATGACGAATATCTTACGGCGCTGATGGCTCAACCCGCGCTCCTCGACCGCGGTATAGGCGAGGTATTTGCCGTCTGGTGATGGCGTCGGCCGGGCGACCGGGCCAGGGAAATCGGTAAGCTTTTCGACCGCGCCATCGGCGAGGGTGATTGCGTGGATATCGATATCCGACGGCTTGCGGTCCCAATCGGCGCGCTGGTTGCCGGTCATCAGGATTTTGCGGCCGTCGGGGGTGAAGCACAGGCCTGAACTGACCATGTGCGGCATGCCGTTCCACCACATGCCCGAGGTGATCTGCCAGGGCGCAGTGCCCCCGTCGACGGCGGCGATGAAGACCTGAAAGCATCCTTCCGGCCATTCGCCCACCGCATCATGCTGCCAGACCAGACGTTCGGTGAGCTTGACCGGGGCGGCCCATTGGGCGCCGTCTGGTGGAGTTGGGAGGCCAAGCCAGGCCGGGAGGGGAGAAATTTCACGCTGCTGATAGGCGAGGAATTTGCCGTCTTGTGACCAGGCAAGTTCGCGGAGCGCGGTTACGGATGTCGCCAGAACCGTTTCACTGTTGGTCGCGATGGTGTGCAGCACCAGTTCGTGCAGTGCGTTGGCATGGCGCAGATAGGCAATGTGGCGGCTGTCGGGTGCCCAGCGGGTCAGATGCACGCCGACGCTGCCGGGGATTTCCTGCCAGTCGCCATCGCCAACCCGCAGCATCAGCACGTTGCGACGCCGATCCTGGAGCAGATCGCGCGTGGTTTGCTGGAACACGATCGCCTGCCCGTCGGGGGCAATGCGCGCATCGGCGCCGTTGCAAAAGGCGAAATTATCGGCGGGCATCAGGGTGCGGAGCATGGGCGGACCTTTACGAGAAACGGACGCATTAGCCTGCACGTTCGGCGCGGCCAAGCCAACAGCTTCGGTTCTGAAACCTGGATACGCCCGGCAGCTATGATCCAAGCCACCGCTAGGCGGTTCGTACCCTAAAAAAAGCTTGCGTTAGAATGTCATTGATTGTAAGAACAAAACATGAACTTTATTGCAACCCCCTTTGCGCTGCGCGATACCGCACCAGAACTGGCGCGACGGTTTGCGATGATCATGGCCGGGCTTGGGGCGTTGGTGGCACGCCGGTTTCTCAGGATGCCGCATCTGGTCGGCTTCACTTTGCTTGTGTGGGGCCGGCTCAATGGGGCGGTGCGGCAGTTTCATAGGGCGCTGGTCGAACCAACCAGGGTGCGGGCACCGCGGGCATGGTCCGATCGTGCGGCCGATTTGCGCGGGCGGCCATCTGGGCTACCAAGGGGCAAGGGCTGGATTGTGCGCGAACTGGGCTGGGAGGCTGCGGCCTATCTAGTGCAATTGGAAACTTTGCTGGGCGAAATCACCACCCGGGCGGCGCTGGCGGCGGGACCCGGCGCCGGGCGGGTGTTGCGGCCGATCTGCCAGATGCTGGGCGTTCCGGCCGGGGGGAGACCGGAGATTGTCCCTGCTGTGGCGGTGGTTCCACCAATCCTGCATCAGACGTGGCCCAATCCCGCGGAAAACGGTGCGCTGGGGGGTGAACCGGACAGACTGCCGATGCGGAACCCGATTTTTGCGGGGGGCTGAGGGAGCGGATATTTTCACGTGCTATTTGTTGCGATATCGAAACTAATTTCCAAGCGCATCAGTCCGAAGTTCGCACATACCGCCATGTTCCAGAGCATCATCCGGTCGTCTTGCCTATTCTATCGGATAAAGATGATTGTGATGTCGCTCATTCAAGAAGAACGGATCACGCCTTAGCTGATCAGCTTTTCCATCGCCGCCCGCATCAGGAATTTCTGCATCTTGCCGGTTACGGTCATCGGAAACTCATCGACGAAATGAACGTAGCGCGGCACTTTATAATGCGCGATCTGGCCGCGGCAGAAGGCGCGCACTGCTTCGGCATCGAGCACCGCGCCGTCGCGCAGTTTAACCCAGGCGGCCAGTTCCTCACCGAATTTCGCGTCGGCGACGCCGAAAACCTGGACATCGGCGATGGCGGGATGGCGGTACAGATATTCTTCCACTTCGCGCGGATAGATATTTTCGCCGCCGCGGATGACCAGGTCCTTGATGCGGCCGACGATGGCGGCGTAGCCTTCGGCATCGATGGTGGCGAGGTCGCCAGTGTGCATCCAACCGGCTTCGTCAATCGCCTGGTCGGTGCGTTCCCGTTCGCCCCAATAGCCCAGCATCACCGAATAGCCGCGGGTGCAGAGTTCACCGGCGACTCCGAGCGGGACGATGCGGCCGTCGCTGTCGACGATCTTGCCTTCGAGATGCGGGTGAATGCGCCCGACAGTGGCAACGCGGCGTTCGATCGGGTCGTCAAGCGTAGTCTGAAAGCTCACCGGGCTGGTCTCAGTCATGCCATAGGCGATGGTAATGTCGCTGAGGTGCATCAATTCCATGGCGCGGCGCATGACCTCGATCGGGCAGGTGCTGCCGGCCATGATGCCGGTGCGCAGGCTCGACAGGTCAAAATTTGCGAACTCCGGATGGTCCATTTCGGCAATGAACATGGTGGGCACGCCGTAAAGCGCGGTGCATTTTTCTTCGGCCACCGCGCGCAAGGTGGTCAGCGGGTCGAAGCTTTCACCGGGATAGACCATCGCAGCCCCATGGGTGAGGCAGCCAAGATTACCCATCACCATGCCGAAACAGTGATAAAGCGGCACCGGGATGCAAAGCCGGTCTTGTTCGGTCAACTTCATGGTCGCAGCAGTGAAGTAGCCGTTATTGAGGATATTGTGGTGGGTGAGCGTCGCGCCTTTCGGCGCGCCGGTGGTGCCGGAGGTGAACTGGATGTTGATCGGATCGTCGAACTGCAAGGTCGGGGCCAGGGCTGCGACTGCCGCCCGGCTGGCATGAGTGCCATGGCCGGCGATCTGCTCGAAGCGATAGGCGCCCGGAATGGTATCGCCACCGATCTGGATCACAATTTCGAGGTTCGGCAGGGTGGCCGATCGCAGCGCCCCCGGTCTGGCGGTTGCGAGTTCCGGCGCCAGCGTCATCAGCATGCCGGCATAGTCGGATGTCTTGAACGATGTCGCCGTGACCAGCGCGCGGCAGCCGACCTTGTTGAGCGCGTAGTCCAGTTCCGACAGTCGGTAAGCGGGGTTGATATTGACCAATACCAAGCCCGCCTTGGCGCTGGCGAACTGGGTGACAGTCCATTCCATCCGATTAAGCGACCATAGCCCGATACGTTCGCCGGGTTTGAGGCCGAGTGCGACCAGTCCGGCAGCGAAGGCGTCGACGGCGGCACCCAGTTCGCGCCAGGTCCAGCGGACACCCTGGCCCCGATCGATCAGCGCCGGCCTGTCGGGCCAGCGCGCCACGGTGCGGTCGAAATGCCGGCCGATGGTGTTGCCGATTAATGGCACGCTGCTGATGCCGCTGACATAGCTTGTGGTTGTTGTTGTCATGTCGTGTCCCGTCGTACGGCGCGCCAGCAGGTGCGGTTCTGTTTGGAACCGCATCTGCTTTACGGAACTCAGCCGCGGTCGAAGCGGTCGGCGTTCATCACCTTGTTCCAGGCGGCCACGAAGTCCGTCACGAACTTCTTATGCGCGTCGCCTTGCGCATAAACCTCGGCCAGCGCACGTAGCTGGGAGTTCGATCCAAACACCAGATCGACGCGGGTGGCGGTCCATTTCAACGCGCCGGTTGCGCGCTCGCGGCCTTCGAAGGCATCGGCCGCCGGGGTCCAGACGGTTGCCATGTCGAGCAGATTGACGAAGAAATCATTGGTCAAGCTGCCAGGCCGCGTGGTCAGCACGCCAGTCTTGGACTGCCCGACATTGGCATCCAACACCCGCATGCCGCCGACCAGGACGGTCATCTCCGGGGCCGTGAGAGTTAGTAATTGTGCCCGATCAATCAGCATCTCCTCCGCCGAAACGCTGAATTCGGTCTTCAGGTAGTTGCGGAACCCATCGGCCACAGGTTCGAGCACGCCAATGGCGGCGACATCGGTCTGTTCCAGTGACGCATCCATCCGGCCCGGCGTGACTGGAACCGCGACGTCTTGCCCAGCTTTTTTTGCCGCCTGTTCGACGGCGGCAGCGCCACCGATAACAATCAGGTCAGCGAGAGAGACTTTCTTTCCCCCGGTTTGAGATGCGTTGAACCCGTCCTGAATGCCCCCAAGGGTTGCGAGCACGGTCGCCAGCTGGGCGGGATGGTTGACCTCCCAATCCTTCTGCGGCGCGAGCCGAATGCGTGCGCCGTTCGCCCCACCGCGTTTGTCCGATCCCCGGAAGGTTGAAGCCGACCCCCAAGCTACCGAAACGAGTGCCGAGATTGACAACCCAGATGCGAGAATGCGGGCTTTGAGGGCGGCGATGTCCTGA
>JACMOQ010000567.1 GCA_014377905.1 Acetobacteraceae bacterium
AACGGCGGCTGGACCTTCAGCACGCCTGACCGCACACTGGCGCGGCACGCCAGGAGCCCGCCATGCCCGCGCCAATCAGTTTCGCCGCCACCGGTGACAGTTTCATCACCCGCCGGCTGCCCGACACCACAACCCTTGCCGCGATCCGCACCCTGCTCGCCGGCTGCGATGCGCGCTTCACCAATTTCGAAACCCTGACCCCCGGCCCCGGCGCGGTCGCCAACGCGATCAGCGGCGGCACCTGGGCATCGGCGCCGGACGCAGTGATCCCCGATCTGCAAAGGCTGGGTTTCAATTTGTTTGCCTTGGCCACCAACCACGCGCTGGATTTCCTCCATGCCGGGCTAATGGCGACCTCGGCGGCATTTGAACGCCATGACGCAGTGGTTGCCGGCGCGGGCGCCAACCTGTCCGAGGCCGCCGCGCCGCGCTATCTGGAAACCCGCACTGGGCGGGTGGCACTGATTTCTGTCTGCTCAACCCTGCACGAAACTGCGGTCGCCGGGGAACAGCGGGTCGATATCGCCGGTCGGCCGGGCATTAACCCGCTGCGCTTCAGCACCATCCGCACCCTGCCGCGCGACGATCTTGCAGCCCTCGCCGCCCTCGCCGCCGCCAGCATGGTCAATAGCCGCAACCAGATGATGGTCAAGGAAGGCTTCGACGCCCCACCGCCACCTGGCATGGTGCAGTTCGGCGATCTGCGCTTCCGCGAAGGTCCGGCCGGCGGGGTCATCACCACAGCACGCCCGGATGATGTCGCCCGCGTGGTCGCGGCTATCAGCGAGGCGCGGCGCCAAGCCGATCGCGTCGTGGTCAGCCTGCACGCCCACGAACAGTTCGGCGAAGACAAGGCCATCGCCGCCGAGTTCGTTGAAGTGTTTAGCCGCGCCTGCATTGATGCTGGCGCCCACGCAGTGATCGGCCACGGCCCGCACGTGCTGCGCGGCATCGAGGTCTATCGCGGCCGGCCGATTTTCTACAGCCTGGGCAATTTCATCTTTCAGAACGAAACAGTCCCGGTGCTGCCGCAGGAATTCTACGACAAGTTTAAACTCCCGCTGACCGCCAACGTGGCCGACGCGATCGATGCACGATCGGACACCAACCGGCGCGGCTTCGCCGCCAATCCCTGGGCGTGGAAAGCGGTGATTGCACGTTGGGTCGATGATGGCGATCGGGTCAACGACATCACCTTGCATCCGATCGCGCTTGGCTTTGGCGCTGCCCGCCCGCAGCGCGGCTTGCCGATGCTGAGCGACGATGCGCTGATCCTGCCGCATCTCGCTGATTTGTCCGCAAAATATGCGACGCGGATGGAAATCACCGGTGGGGTCGGCCGGATTCGGTTGTGACCCTGCGTGTCCGTCCGGAAGGTCTGCCAACGCGGCCCGTTTTACCCAAAACCTCCACCGGCAGCTTTGCCGCCCGAACTCAAGGACACTGAAATGGCTGACTATGATCTGGTAATCGCCGGCGGCACGGTGGTAACGGCGTCTGACTCCGTCCGCGCCGATGTCGGGGTGCGCGGCGGCAAGATCGTCGCGGTGGCGGATCGGCTGACCGGTGCCACCAAGACCATCGACGCATCGGGCCTGCTGGTGATGCCAGGCGGCATCGACAGCCATGTCCATATTTCGCAAAACCCGGAAGGCGCGGCGCGGATGGCCGATGATTTCATATCCGGCACGCGGTCGGCATTGGCTGGCGGCAATACCACTTTGCTGCCGTTCGCCTTGCAGCCGCGCGGGGCGTCGTTGCGCGACGTCGTCACCAAATACCACGCAGAAGCCGACGGCAAAGCCCTATGCGATTACGGCTTCCACCTGATCATCACCGACCCATCGCCATCCGTGCTCGGCCAGGAACTCCCGGCCTTGATCGAGGATGGCTACACATCCTTCAAGGTCTTCATGACCTATGACGACATGGTGCTGAACGATCGCCAATTGCTCGAAGTGTTCGACTGCGCGCGCACCACCGGCGCGCTGGTGATGGTGCACGCGGAAGGGTACGACAGCATCAAGTTCATGACCGAACGGCTTGAACGCCAAGGTAAGACCCACCCTTATTACCACGCCGTTTCGCGCCCGGAAGTGGTGGAGCGCGAAGCCACCCATCGCGCCATCAGCCATGGCGAGCTGATCGATGTGCCGATCATGATTGTGCATATCTCCGGCCGCGAGGCGATGGAACAGGTGCGCTGGGCGCAACAACGCGGCCTTAAAGTCTATGGCGAGACCTGCCCGCAATACATCGCGCTCACCGCCGATGATCTGAAGGGCCTCAACATGGATGAAACCGGGGCCAAATATGTTTGCTCGCCGCCGCCGCGCGATGCAGCGTCGTGGGAGGCGATCTGGGAGGGCATCAGGTCGGGCGTGTTCCAGACTTTTTCGTCCGACCATTGCCCGTTCATCTATGAAGGCCCGGGCGGCAAGCTCAGCCCGCAAGCGCGGACATCCTTCAAATGGGTGCCGAACGGCATTCCCGGAGTCGAGACGCGGCTGCCGATCCT
>JACMOQ010000075.1 GCA_014377905.1 Acetobacteraceae bacterium
GATCACCCCGGCACTGTGCAAAACAGTACCGCCAGCCTCCCCGCGCGAACCTTGCCGGCCAGCCAGTGGTTCATCCGCGCCGTGCATAGCTATATCGGCGCCCTGACCGCGCCAGACGCCGATGGGCCGATGTATGCCGTCGACATGCGGCTGCGGCCATCGGGCAACAAGGGACCGGTCGCGGTCTCGCTGGCGGGGTTCGAGCGTTATCACGCCGGAATCAACGCGGGCGGAGGCGCCTGGACCTATGAACGCATGGCGCTGACCAGGGCGCGGGTGATAGCCGGGCCGCCCGCACTGCGGCGCAAGATCGAGGCTGCAATTAAGGCCGCCATTGCCGCCGCCGGGGCGCCGGAAAAAATTCTCGCCGATGCCGCCGCGATGCGGGCCCGCCTGCTGCGCGACCTGCCGCCGAGCGGGAAATGGGACGTGAAATTGCGGGCCGGCGGGCAGATTGACGTCGAGTTCATCGCCCAGACCTTGCAGTTGATCCATACGGCGCGAGCCAACCAGACTACGCGGGTGGCGTTGCAAAATCTGGCGAATGCCGGCGCGCTGTGCGCGGAAGACGCCGTGCTGCTGATCCGAGCCGACCGCATCTGGCGCAGCGTGCAGGGCGTGCTGCGCATTGCCTATGGCCGCAACCCGCCGGAACCGCTGTCGAGCGCTGCCGGCGCGGCCTTGCTGGCAGTCGCGAACGCAGCCGGCGTTGCCGCAATTGACATGCCGAGTTTGCGCGCCACTCTGGACCAACTGGCCGCCAATGTGCGTGCCGCTTTCATTCGAATCATAGGAGACCCCGCGCCATGACGATCAACGCCGGCGATCAGGCCCCCGATTTCAAGCTTCCCGCCAGTGGTGGCCGCGAGGTCAGCCTCACTGGGCAGAAGGGCAAGCCCTTCGTGCTGTATTTCTACCCCAAAGCCGATACGTCAGGCTGCACGAAGCAGGCCTGTGCGTTTGAGGAAGCCCTGCCGCAATTCGGCGCACTCGGCCTCGACATCATTGGCGTATCGCCCGATCCGATGCCGCCGATCGAGAAATTCGCCAGCAAATACAAATTGACCTTCCCGCTGGCGTCCGACACCGAAAAGTCCGCCGCCCTGGCCTATGGCGTCTGGGTCGAAAAATCGATGTATGGCCGCAAATACATGGGCATTGAGCGGAGCACGTTTCTGATCGACGCCACCGGCAAAGTCGCCGGGGCATGGCATAAGGTGAAAGTCGATGGCCACGCGGCCGAGGTTAAGTCGGCGGCGGCTAAATTGGGCTAAACCGATCCCGTCACCGAAAACGCTGCTCCCCAACGATCGCGCTATCGAGGTTTTAAAGCGGCGGCAACCCGATCGAGGCGCGTTCGGCGTTGGTCATGCCCTCCAGATCACGGCCCCAGCTGACATCCCGGCGGATTACCCGCGCCGGGGTGCCGGCCATCGCCACGCGGGGCTGCACCCGTCCTTTGAGCAGTGACCTGGCACCGACAATCGACCCCATCCCGATCCGCTCGACCTGGAGCAGCATTGCGTCCTGACCGAGCCAGACATGGCGTTCGAGCACGGTATCAACCGCCGGGCGGCCGATTTGCGCCCCGGTAGATAGGTCGTGAATGGCGTGCATGTCGTGATTGCGGATCCAGACCCCGCCGGAGATCAGCGCATCGTCGCCAATTGCCACAATCGCCCCGGTCCCGTCGATTTCCATTGAGCAGCCAACGGCCGATGCGCCTTTGCCCCAGAACAATATCTGCCTGTTGGACCGAAGGTAAATATCGGGCAGCGACACAAAAGCGTCTCCGATATCCGCAAAAAACAGCACCGAATCCGAGCCGAGCACTCGGATGGATGCGTGCATGTTGCCGCCCCAATTCCGGTTATCCACAAACAAGACCGTGTTCTTGCCGCCGCACTGGATCCTGACATCGCCAAGCGGGCGATGGGGATCGGTGACAACGATGGTCAGTTCGCCCTGGACGGTAATGCCGAGCGCCAACGCTTCGGCATCGTCACCGGAAAATATTGCGAAAGCGCAGTCATCCAGGCTGTTCGCCACGATGTCGGTGACGGCGGGATCGAGCAGCGCCAATAAGCGCTTCTCCACGTCGCTGCTGATGCCAGGATACATCTCCACTCCCTTATATAGCGGCCACAGGTGGCCCGGGACGGAGAGAATTGCAACGCTTTCAGTCCCCCTTCCATCCACAGTTTCGCAACATCACGTGCATGTGACCCGGTGGTGGGGCCAGCGCCGATACTGGCGGGACCAGCGCCAGGGTGATCGCGCGGGCGAGCAAATGCAGCTTGTCGCCGGCGGCGCCATAGATCGCGTCGCCTAGAATTGGGGCGCCAAGCGCGGCGCAATGGGCGCGAATTTGATGGGTGCGGCCGGTGCGGGGCCGCAACTCGAGCCAGGCCACGCCCGCGCCCCGGCCCAGCACTTTCCAGTCGGTCGTGGCCGGCTGGCCGGCTGGTGCCACGTGCATTTTCCAAGCCCGGTCCTGGGTCACCTTGAGCAACGGCGCGGATATTGAACCGGCGTTTTCGATCGGCCCGCCTTGCACGACTGCCCAATAGGTTTTTTGCGCACGCCCGGCAGCGAATTCGGCCTGGGCTGCAATCAGCGAAGCCTTGCGCAGCGCTACCACCAGGCAACCGGCGGTATCGGTATCGAGCCGATGCGCCAGCCACGGCCCGTCGCGGCGGCGGCTCAAAGC
>JACMOQ010000568.1 GCA_014377905.1 Acetobacteraceae bacterium
TCG
Source organism: Acetobacteraceae bacterium (assembly GCA_014377905.1). Classification (GTDB taxonomy): domain Bacteria; phylum Pseudomonadota; class Alphaproteobacteria; order Acetobacterales; family Acetobacteraceae; genus CAITOL01. Next base: position 4 of record JACMOQ010000568.1, read on the forward strand.
ACCATTAACGCAAACTCGCTTCGTAAAAGCTGGACCAACTATTTTGGCGGAGGATGCTGCTTGCGCCATCCCGCTCACTCCATATGGGTCGTCAAGCTCCACTGAATAGTCTGCCAACGCTACGCCAGAGATCCTGCTGCTTCTGGTTCGCAGCGGCGTATAAATTCGGCTTGCGCCTTTAAATCCCGAATACGTTTTTTACCCCTGCCTGCAGCTCCCCCCGCTCGACCTGGGTGACAATTTCGGTCAACGCCACATGCGACGGCGCCGGCACGCCGATTTCGGCACCCCTGTCAGCAATAAACCCGTTCATGAACTGAATTTCGGTACGCCGCCCCTTAAGCATGTCCTGCCCCATCGAAGGCCGCCCATCGCTGTTGCGCCCGCTGGTGGCGGCAGCCTTGGCCATGGCAGCGTCGATGATTGCAAACGCCGCCGCGTCCCCCTCGGCGGCACGCGCCAGCGCCTCAGGCTCGAACGCGCCGAGTTTTTCCAGCGTGTAACCCAGCGCCTGCCCGACCCGGACTGCCTGCCCGCCCAAGCGGATGGACGCACGGCGAACTTCCTCGTAGCCGTCCTCCCCCGTGTTCGACATGCCGGTTGCCGCCGAGACGCCATTGCGCATACCGTTCAGACATAGTTTGGACCAACGCTCGCCCCATAAATTCGTCGTCGCCTTGGCGCTGTCGATGCCGGAGATCATCTCGACCAGCATCTTCACCCGGTCAGTGATGCGGCCATGTACTTCGCCGATGCGGAAAACCGTGTGGTTGACGCCACCTTTCGGCACCAGCCGCCGCACTTGCCCGGCCGCGTGCATATCCACCGAAATCGACGACGCGATGCAGCCGACCACTTTTCCCCAGCCGACCACGCCGGCAATCCGTTCCTCGTTCAGGCAGTTCTGGATCGACAGCACAAAGCCGGACGGCGCGAGATATTGCCGGATCATCATCGTCGCCCATTCAGTGTCGTACGATTTCACGCACACCATGGCGATATCAATCGGGCGCTGTTTGGCGAGGCCCTGCACCTCGGTCAGGTGCATGATCGGGACCGCAACGGTGGCGGTTTCCTCATCCGTCATGCCAGTAAGAAGCAGCCCGCGGGCGCGGATCGCTTCCACGTTCTCTGGCCACCAATCGATGATGGTCACGTCATGGCCAAGCCGATGCAAATGCCCGCCGACATAGCCGCCCACCGCGCCGCCGCCGACGATTGCTATCCTTGGACGCATGATCCCACTCCCCGAACCTGAATTTCTCCGCCAGACTAGTCCGCTATCAAGAACGGGAGAAGACCATGGGTTGGACAGCACGGCGCCAGGCATTTCGGCATATTCTTGCGGGAACCGAGTGCATCCACCCCGGTTCGGTCTATGACCCGATCTCGGCGCGCATCGCCGAAAGCATCGGCTTTGAATGCGGCATGTTCGCAGGATCTGTCGCCAGCCTGACCGTCTTGGGCGCACCGGATATCGTGATCCTGACCCTCACCGAATTCGCCCAGCAGATCCTGCGCATCACCCGCGCCAGTGAAATCCCGCTGCTGGTTGATGCCGATCACGGTTACGGCAATGCACTGAGCGTAATGCGCACGGTTGAAGAACTTGAAATCGCCGGGGTGGCGGCCATGACCATCGAAGATACCGCGCTGCCGTCCCCGTTCGGCACCAGCAAACCCAGCCTGCTGTCGCGGGACGAGGGTCTCGGCAAAATCCGCGCCGCCCTTGCCGCCCGGCGCGATCCGACAACGGTGATTGTTGGCCGCACCAGTGCCGTTGGAATCGCCGGGCTGGATGAGGCGATCACCCGCGCCAAGTCCTATGCCGAGGCAGGCGCCGATGCGCTGTTTTTCACCGGCGTTGCGACCTCGGACCAACTCCAAGCGCTCCACGCGGCCACCGGCAAGCCGATCATTCTTGGCGGCAGCGATGGCGATCTTGGCGGTAAAGCCGGCATGGCGGCGCTGGGCGTGCGGGTGGCGCTGCAAGGCCATCAGCCGTTCATGGCCGCGGTGCAGGCGACCTATGACACGCTTCGTGCGTTGCGCGACGGCGTGGCGCCGCGGGCTTTGACCAATCAGCCGAGTGCGGCAATGATGAAGGCACTGACATTGGATGGCGCGTATGCAAGCGCTGCGACGGAGTTTCTGAAAGCAGACTAAAGCAAAAAAACGTCCCACTTTGCTTGCGATTACGCACCGGCTGCGGTGCGCCAGTATCAAAAAGTTTTTTTGGTTCTTTTTGTTCACAAAAAGAACTGCTTTCTTAGGAGTTCTTCATGCGCATTTCCCTTCCCGCAGCCGGCCGCCCAACCGAAGACCTCCTCGCTGAAATGCGCGCAATGAAATCCGGCGACGCTGACTGGCAGGGCGGCAAGGTCCCGCTTTACGTCTTCAAAGCCGAGGACAGCGTGACAGAAATCGGCAAAGCGGCGTTCTTCGAGTATTTCTCCGAAAATGCCCTCGGCGGCGGACGGGCTTTTCCATCGGTAAAGCGCATGGAGGACGACGTCGTCGCCATGGCGCTCGGCCTGTTCAACGCACCCGATGGGGGCCGCGGCTTCATGTCCACCGGCGGGACGGAGAGCATTGTGCTGGCGGTGCAGGCATGCCGCGACTGGTCACGCAAGCAGCGCGGCGATGCGGGACATCGCGGCAACATCGTGGCCTCGGAAACCCTACATCCGGCTTTCAACAAAGGCGCCAAGCTGATGGATCTCGACGTGCGGCGGGCACCGGTGGGGCCCGATCTGCGCATGGATCTGGCGGCGGTAGAGGCGTTGATCGATGACAACACCATTATGCTGGTCGGTTCGGCACCGAATTTCCCCTATGGGATGATTGATCCGATTGCAGCCTTGGGGGAGATTGCGACCAGGCGCGGGCTATGGTTGCATGTCGATGCCTGCGTCGGCGGCTATCTGGCGCCGTTTGTGCGGATGATCGGGCGGCCGATACCCGATTTCGACTTCGTGGTGCCTGGGGTGAGTTCGCTTTCGGCCGATCTGCATAAATTCGGCTTCTGCCCCAAGCCGGCCTCCACGGTGTTTTATCGTGACGCCGACAAAGCGCAGCACCATATATTCGATGCTGATGTCTGGCCAAATGGTCGGTTCGTGACAACCACGATTGTCGGCACCAGGCCGGCCGGCGGCGCGGCGGGGGCCTGGGCGGTGCTGAACCATCTCGGGGTTGACGGGTTCAAGCGCATCGCGACCAATTTGATGCGCTTCATTGACGACTACAAAGATGGCATTCGGGCAACACCTGGCTTGCATATTCATGGCGCACCCGATCTGTCGATCGTGGCTTACGGCTCGGATGAGTTCGATATCTTCCGGGTCGCCGAGGTCATGGGCGCCAAGGGCTGGCTGCCTGGTCTGGTGCAGCGCCCCAAGGGCATCCACCGGATGATGTCGATGTTTCACGCACCGGTGCTGGACCAGTACCTCGATGACATGCGGGCCGCGATCGGGGTGGTGCGGCAGGAAGCCCCCACCAAGGCCAAAATCAAGGCGAACTACTAATGCGCATCATGATCGCGTCGGTGATGCACGAAGCAAATTCCTTCGCCGGAAATTTCGTGCCGTTCGTGCATTTCGCGCGGCGCGGCGTCTTGCATGGCGCGGACATTCCGCCCGCCTATGTCGGCACCCGCACCGAAATGGCGGCCTTCATGGCCACTGGCGCGGAGCAGGGTTGGGAGATTGTTCCGACTCTGGTCGCGCGCGGCACGCCGTCCGGGCCGATCGATGCGGCGGGGTTTGCCCGCATCATCGCCATGCTGGCCGAGGCGACCCGCGCGGCGTTGCCGGTCGATGGGGTCTTGCTCGCCTTGCACGGCGCGTTTTCGTCCGAAGCCGAGGATGACGGCGATGGCGCGTTTGCCGCCACCGTGCGCGCGATCGTCGGGCCCGACGTGCCGATCAGCATCACCCTCGATCCGCACGGCAATGTTTCGGACCGGCTGGCAGCATCGGTGAACGCGATCAGCGCCTACCGCACCCATCCGCACACCGATCATTTCGAGGCCGGGCAGCGTGCGGCAACCACTTTGGCACGCGCCTTGAACGGCGAGATCGCGCCAGTGGTCCACCTTGCCCGCGCGCCGTTGTTGCGCGGCTTCGACGCCTGCCGCACCACGCCGCGGGATGGCCCGATGCAGCGCGCGATGGCGCAGGCGCGAGCAATGGAAGCCGCCGATCCTGGCGTCATCGAAGTCTCCGTTCAGGCCGGCTATTCGTCCGCCGACGTGTTCCAGGCCGGCGCCAGCGTGGCGGTCACCGGCGATCGCCGCGATGCGCGCTTCGATGCCCTGGCGGCACAAATGGTGCGGCTCGCCTGGGATGAACGCTACAACGAAACCGTGAAAATGCTGACGGCGGCCGAGGCATTCGCGGAGGCACGTGCGGACCCGCCGGGCCACGGTCCGATTGTGATCGCCGATTTCGGCGACGCGCCCAATGCCGGCGGGCATGGCGATACAACGGCGTTGCTCGGGCTTATCCTGGCCACCAAGCCACCGAAAGCCCTGGTCGCCGCAATCGCCGATCGATCTGCCGTGGAAGCCGCGCGAGCGGCCGGCGTTGGCGGGCAGATCAGCATCGCGCTTGGCGGGCACGTCGCCCCTGCCCAGGGCGGCGGGCCGTTCGCGGTGGTGGCACGGGTCGTGTCGCTGGCGGATGGAATTTATGTGCATGAGGGGCCATACACCACCGGCGTCACCGGCGATCTCGGGGCGTCGGCGTTGCTCGATTGCGGGGGCGTGATGGTGATCGTCACCACCCTGGCACGCAGTATCTTCGACCTTGCCCAAATCCGCATTTTCGGCATCCAGCCGGAAGATTTCGACCTCATCGCGATCAAGGTGATGGACGCTTTCCGCGCCGGCTTCGCACCGATCATGCGGATGGCCATTTGTTGCGAAACCGGCGGCACCACCAGCCGCTTTCATGTCGCGCTAACCTACACCAAACTGCGCCGCCCGATCTGGCCGCTCGATCCGGATGATGTGGTGGCGCGCCACGCGGGGTATCTGCCATGAAGCGCTTTTTGCTGATATGCCTGCTGCTCGCTGGTCCTGCCCGCGCCGAAACCGTGCTGCGCTATGCGCCTTTGGGTGATTTGCGCATTCTCGACCCGATCTGGACCTCGGCAGCGATCACCCTGAGTCACGGCCAGATGATTTACGACGTGCTGGTCACCACCGACAGCACCCTCACCCCCAAGCTGCAAATGGCTGAAAGCGTCGAAACCAGCCCGGATGGCTTGCGCTGGAAATTCCGCCTGCGGCCCGGCCTAGTGTTCCACGATGGCCAGAAAGTTACCGCGCGCGATGTTGCCGCGTCGCTGATCCGCTGGGGCAAGCGGGTCACTGCCGGCCAGGCACTGTTTGCCCGCGTTGCCTCATTGAACGCCATTGACGATGTGACGGTCGAGCTAGTGCTCAATCGCCCGTTTGGTCCGGTGCTCGAAGCCCTGTCGTCGCCGGTGCTGGCGCCGTTCATCATGCGCGAAGCCGATGCGCTGACCGATGCCTTCAAGCAGGTCACCACGACAATCGGTTCAGGACCGTTCGAGTTCATACCAGGAGAATTCCAGGCCGGGCATCGCGTGGTCTATCGCAAATTTCCCGGCTATGTGCCGCGCCAGGAACAAGCCGATTTCTATTCCGGCGGCAAAATCGTAAAAATCGATCGGGTTGAATGGCTTTATCTCCCCGATCCGGCCACCGCGATGGGCGCCCTGCAAACCGGCGAGGTGGATATGGTCGCCTCGGTGTCCCCCGATTTCCTGCCGGTGCTGCGCGCGCGCAAGGATATCGTGGTGACCGTGCTCGATAAAATCGGCCAAATCGGCACCATCCGCCCCAACGCCGCGCATCTTCCGTTCAGCGATCCCCGCGCCCGCCAGGCGCTCACCCTGCTGATCGACCAACCCGAATTTGCAGCGGCATTGGCCGGCAGCCCGGAATTCGGCCGGGAATGTTTCGCGGTCTTCGTCTGCGGAACCCCCTATGAGACCGATTTCGGCGCGGCAAAATGGCGCAAACCAGACATCGCACTCGCCAAGAAACTCCTGGCCGAGGCCGGCTACCGCGGCGAAAAGCTGGTCCTGCTCGACCCCGCCGACCAGCCCGACATCCACATGATGGCGCTGCTCACCGCCGACGCTTTGCGAAAGGCCGGCGTCGCGGTCGATGTGCAGACCATGGATTGGAGCACCGTGCTCACCCGCCGCAACAACCGCGACCTGCCATCCGCCAACCCGGCCGGCTGGGACATCGCCTTCACCTTCTGGGGCGGGCTGTCGCTGTCGAGCCCGCTGACCAACGCGCCACTGGTCGCAAGCTGCGACGGCAAAAACCTCTATGGCTGGCCGTGCGATCCGGAAATCGAGCGCCTCCGCACCGCCTTCACCGAAGCCACCGACGCAGGCGCGCGCAAATCGGTGATCGAGGCGCTGCAACTCCGCTTTTATGAGGCCGCGCCCTATGTCAGCACCGGGCTGTTCTTCCGCCCGATGGCCTACCGCACCAGCCTGCGCGGGCTGCTGCCGACGCCGTACTCGGTGATGTGGAATGTAGAGAAAACCGGGCCGTAATCGGGCGAGGGAAAAGATTGCGTTGCGATACATTAACAAATAAAACGCAACTTCTCCCGCCCACCTCAAACATTGAAAAAACGGCCACCCGGCCCCACCACCAGACCAGCCCGCGCCGCCCTTTTCACCTCGTTTTGGGTTTCCCACCCTTTTTTTGGCTTGGCGCGGCGCCCGCAATGTTCCGGCCCGCCCGCGACAGCCCATCAGTGCTGATGGCGATGGTGCAAATCAGGGTAATGCGGATGTGTATGGTGCAAGGGCGTATGACGGTGCTGGTGCGAATGGGGCTCCGTCACCGGGCCATCATGGGCATGTTGGTGATGTTCATCATGGTTATGGCTATGGTCGTGGTCGAGCGCTTCGTGCTGGTGCGTATGCTGATGGCGCTCCGCAAGGTGCAGCCATAGGCCAAGCCCCATCAACGCGCCGGCGACCGACAGGCGTACCGTTAGCGGTTCGCCAAGAAGCACGATCGCGAGGAGGGCACCGATGAAAGGGGCGAAAGAAAAATATGCCCCGGTCCTCGCGGCGCCGAGGTGCCGCAGGCCGAGGATAAAAAGAACCAGACTGACACCGATGCCGACGAAGCCAACGACTGCCGCCGCACCGAGTATCCCGGCCGCTGGCAGTGCCGCCCCCCACCATAGCGCGAGCCCTGTATTGACCGCGCCTGCCACCAGACCTTTCAGCATGGCGATCATCATCGGGTCAGCGGCGGAGAGCTTCCGGGTGAGGTTGTTGTCGACACCCCAGGCGAAACACGCCCCGGCGATCAATCCCGCGCCCGCGTTGAGTTCGACGCCTTGCCCTTGCCAAGACAGGACAAAAGCGCCTGCCACAATAGCCAACGCGCCGAGCAGCAAGCGTCGGTCCACATTTTCGCGGAATACCAGCCACGCCAAGCCCATGGTGGCAAGGGATTCAAGATTTAGCAGCAACGCGCCCGATGCTGCCGCCGTGCGAAACAGGCCAAGCATGAGCAGCAGTGGCCCGATAATGCCGCCGAACAGCACGACGGCGCCCAGCCAGGGTATATCGGCTTTGCGCAGCGGCGCTTCCTGAACTGGAATGCCAAGGGCTGACCGCGCGAGATGCACCACGCCAAGCCCCACTCCCGCGCCCAAATAGAGCAACCCCGCGAGCAATTGCGGGTCAACCGAGGCCAGCAGGATTTTCGACAACGGGGTGGACGCGCCAAACGCAACTGCCGACGCCAAGGCCAGCGGAACGCCCGGCCATAAGTGAGAAAAATTACCTTTGGTCATGCCGGAACACTAGCACAGCCGAAAACACAGGAGACCCGAAACTTATACCAAGCGCCCTTGATGAAAAATGGATCAACGGCGCTCGGTGATCGCTGATTGCCGGGTGATCGGGGTTTTGGCCGATCATAGCCAATGTATGCGACCGCATCATTGAGGCGATTATCACAAAAGATTTAGCCCCCCTGCCCCGTCACCAGCCCCACCGCCGCATCCGCGATTTGCCCGACCAACACGCTGACCACCGCGGCCATCGGCAACCCAGGCAGCGCGGGCGCGGTCAGACGCAGGATCCGCGCCACCGGCCGGCTGCGTCCGTCGCGCCTTACCGCCAGTTGCGCCACCAGAACCACATTGCCGGCGTCATCGGCATCCAACCGCTGGATATCAAGTTCGATCACCCGATCCGCATCGGCACTGATCCGCCCGGACTCGGCAAAA
>JACMOQ010000569.1 GCA_014377905.1 Acetobacteraceae bacterium
ACCGGCTGGGCGACGGCGGGCCAAGCCAGCAATAGCGCAAGTGCAAGCGCCCTCACCCAAGTTTGCTTTTCACCGCGTCATTGACCAGAGCCGGATTGCCTTTGCCGGCCATCGCCTTCATGACCTGGCCGACAAAGAAGCCAAACAGCTTGTCCTTGCCGGCGCGATACTCCGCCGCCTTGTCGGGATTGGCAGCAATCACTGCGTCAACCGCGGCATCGATCGCTGAGGTATCGACCACTTGCCGTAAGCCGCGTGCCGCGACGATTGCATCGGGTGCGGCGCCGGTTTCGACCATTTCGTCGAAGACCTGCTTGGCGATCTTGCCGTTGATGGTTTTGTTGCCGATCAGATCAAGCAATGCGCCCAAGGCCGCAGGCGTTACCGGGCTGTCTTCGATGGCAACCGATTTGCGGTTCAGGGCTGCGAACAGATCGCCAGTGACCCAGTTGGCGGCGAGCTTGGCATCGCGTCCTTCCGCCACGGTTTCGAAATAACTGGCGGTTGATTGTTCCGCCACCAGCACCCCGGCATCATAGGGCGATAGGCCGAAATCGCCGATGAAGCGGGCGCGCTTGGCGTCGGGCAATTCGGGTAACGCCGCCCGCAGGGTTTCAACCCAGACCGGGTCGAGCACCAGCGGCAGCAGATCCGGATCAGGAAAATACCGGTAATCATGGGCATCTTCCTTGCTGCGCATCGGGCGCGTGGTGCCGCGGGCGCTGTCGAACAGGCGGGTTTCCTGCACCACCGCGCCACCATCTTCCCAAACCTCGACCTGTCGGCGCGCTTCAGCTTCGACCGCCTGCATGACGAAGCGGATCGAGTTCACGTTCTTGATTTCGCAACGTGTTCGGAATGGTTCGCCATGCTTGCGCACCGACACGTTCACGTCGGCGCGCAACGAGCCTTCTTCCATGTTGCCGTCGCAAGTGCCGAGATAGCGCAGGATCGAACGCAGTTTACGCACATAGGCGCCGGCTTCCTCGGGGCTGCGGATATCAGGCTCGCTGACGATTTCCATCAACGCCACACCTGATCGGTTGAGATCAACGAAGGTCTTGGTCGGGTGCTGGTCGTGCAACGACTTGCCGGCATCCTGTTCGAGATGGAGCCGCGTCACCCCGATCTGGCGCGTGCTGCCATCGGCAAGTTCGATCTCGATCACCCCTTTGCCCACGATCGGGTGTTCGTACTGACTGATCTGATAGCCGCTCGGCAGATCGGCATAGAAATAATTCTTGCGATCGAAACGACTGTGCAAATGGATTTCCGCGTTCAGCCCCAGCCCGGTGCGCACCGCCTGTGCCACGCATTCGCCGTTCAGCACTGGCAACATGCCGGGGAAGGCCGCATCGACCAGGCTGACCTGGCTGTTGGGTGCAGCCCCGAACGCGGTGGCCGCGCCTGAAAAAAGCTTCGCATTGCTGATCACCTGGGCGTGGACTTCGAGGCCGACCACCACTTCCCAAGGGCCGCTGTTGCCTTCGATTATGTATGCCATGGCCTAGCCCCCTGCCCGCACCGATGGTCGGGCCACGAACCCCGCCGCATCCTCAATCGCTTGCGCCACCGCAAATACGGTTTCCTCATCGAAGGGCCGTCCCAGGACCTGCAACCCGAGTGGCAAGCCGTGCGCATCCAGCCCGGCCGGTACCGACATGCCGGGGATGCCGGCCATGTTGGCGGGCACAGTGAAAACGTCGTTGAAATACATCTTGATCGGATCGTCGAGCCGATCACCCAGGCCAAAGGCAGCCGACGGCGCGGTGGGGGTTACCAGCGCATCGACTTTGGCAAACACGTCGGTGAAATCCTTCAGGATCAGGCTGCGAATTTTCTGGGCGCGGATGTAATAGGCATCGTAATAACCAGCCGACAGCACGTAGGTGCCGATCATGATCCGTCGTTGCACTTCCGCGCCAAATCCGTCGGCGCGGGTGTTTTCATATAATGCGGTAAGGTCGGCGCCGTCGCTGCGCGCACCGAAGCGTACCCCATCGTAACGGGCGAGGTTGGATGATGCTTCAGCCGGCGCCACGATATAATATGTTGCCAGACCGTATTTAGTGTGGGGCAACGACACGTCAACGATTTCGGCGCCAGCGTCACGCAACCAGGCAAGGCCCTGTTGCCAGATCGCCTCGATCTCCGGCGGCATGTCGTCGGACCGGTATTCGCGCGGCACCCCGATGCGCAGCCCCTTCACACCCCGGCGGCAGGCCGCGGCGAAATCCGGGACAGCGATGTTGGCCGAGGTTGAATCATTTGGATCATAGCCTGCCATCGACCCCAGCAGGATCGCGCAATCTTCCACGTTGCGGGCAACCGGGCCAGCCTGATCGAGCGAGGACGCAAACGCCACCACGCCCCAGCGCGAACAACGCCCATAGGTCGGCTTGATGCCCGCTATGCCGCAAAAGCTCGCGGGCTGGCGGATTGAACCGCCAGTGTCGGTGGCGGTTGCCCCCAGCGCCAATCCGGCCGCGACCGCCGCCGCCGAGCCACCCGAAGATCCGCCCGGCACCAGAGGCCGGTTATCGCCAATTCGGGTCCACGGGTTGACCACCGGGCCGTACGCCGAGGTCGCGTTCGACGAACCCATGGCAAATTCGTCCATATTTGCCTTGCCGAGGAACACTGCCCCATCGCGCAACAAATTCGCCGTCACCGTGCTTTCGTACGGCGGCACAAACGGCGACAGGATGCGGCTGCCGGCGGTGGTGCGGACGCCTTCGGTGCAGAACAAATCCTTGATCGCGAGCGGGATGCCGGTTAACGCGCGCTGATCGCCGGCTGCGAGTGCCACATCGGCTGCGGCGGCCTGTGCCAGCGCGCGATCTGTGGTGACCGTGATGAAGGCATTCAATTGCGGGTTCAGCGCCGCAATCGCGCCGAGGAAATGCTGGGTGAGTTCGGTTGACGACAGGCTGCGGGCACGGAGCGCGGCGCGCGCCGAAGCCAGGGTGAAATCGGAGATCATGTTATTCAACCACCTTCGGCACCGCGTAAAACTGGCCTTCGCGGTCTGGCGCGTTGGACAGCACCCGCTCGGCATCGCCGCCGTCATTGACCACATCGGCGCGCCAGGCGAGCGTCATCTGTGCCGCCCCGGTCAAGGGCGTGACGCCTCTAATATCAACCTCATTCAATTGCTCAATCCAGCCCAGAATCGCATTCAAATCCCCGGCAAGCTGGGGCAATGCGTCCTCGGCGACCCTGATGCGGGCGAGTTTGGCGATGCGGCGTACCGCCGCGGGATCGAGCGACATGGTCTTCCTTGCGGGATTGGGATAATTGACGAGCATAGAACTCGCGACAACGGGGTTCAACCAGGAGGATGACGATGCTGGCAGTGGTGTGTGAAGCGTTTGGTGGGCCGGATGTGCTGCGGGTGCGGGAAATGCCCGATCCTGCGCCGCCTGGTGCCGGTGAAATACAGGTTCGCCTCGAAGCGCGGGGCGTGCAGATGGTCGATGTGCTGATGCTGGCCGGCACCTATCAAACCCGCCCGGAGCCGCCGTTCATCCCCGGTGGGGAAGCCGCCGGCACGGTGGTGGCACTCGGGCCGGACGTAACCGCCTTCGCGGTCGGCGACAAGGTGATCTGCCGGCCACGCCCAGGATCGTTCTGCACCCTGGCCAATTGCAGCGTGGAGGGCTGCGATCTTATTCCCGCCGGGTTTTCGGTTGAAGAGGCGGCGGTGTTCAAAAGCGCCTACCACACCGCCTACCACGCGCTGCTGCAAAAGGGTCGTCTGCAACCGGGCGAATGGGTGCTGATCCATGGCGCCGCCGGCGGCATTGGCATTGCCGCCATTCAGATTGCCAAATTGTTCGGCGGCCGGGTGATCGCCACCGCCGGCACCGAAGCCAAGCGCGCCGCCTGCCTGGAAGAAGGCGCGGACCACGTTATCGACTACACCAAGGGCTTCCGTGACGAGGTCAAGGCGCTGACCGGCGGCAAGGGGGTCGATATCGTCTATGACCCGATCGGCTCGACCGTGTTCGATGAAAGCATGCGCTGCCTCAACTGGGGCGCGCGGTTGCTGATCCTGGGCTTCCTCGGCGGCGGGCCGGCTTTGGCCAAGACCAACCACCTGTTGATCAAAGGGGCGGAAGCGATCGGCGTGCGGCTTGGAGGGGTGCAGGATTTCCAGCCCGAATTGGCGGCGGCGAATATCAAGGCGCTGATGAAATTGGCGGGCGAGGGGAAGTTGCGGCCGCGGATTTCGCATCGGTTCCCGCTGGTGGACGCGGAAAAGGCGTTGATGGCGGTGATTAACCGGGAAGTGATTGGCAAGGCGGTTCTGGTGGGGTGAAGGAAGGTAAGCTGTTCTTTTTGTGAACAAAAAGAATCAAAAAAACTTTTTGAACCTTTGTTGCCGTTGGCGTGGCTTACTTCGGGAAGCCAGGTCTGCGGCGACAAAA
>JACMOQ010000076.1 GCA_014377905.1 Acetobacteraceae bacterium
GAAGCGGAAATCCACGCCGCTGCAATGTCCGATCCTGACGCCTTGCCGATCACCGACGAAGATGCCCCCCGCATGAAGCGCGTAACGCGTGCCAAAACGCTGCGGCGCGCGCTTGGGCTGACACAAGACGAATTTGCGACAAAGTTTCACATCCCGATCGGCACCTTGCGCGACTGGGAACAGGGCCGCAGCGAACCGGACCAGACCGCGCGGGCCTATCTGACCGCGATTGCCGGTGACGCACCGGCGGTGGAACGCGCGCTGGCCGCGGCGCCGCATCGGTAATGATCAAACGCTTCTTCGCCTATTACGCCCCGTGGCGCGGGCTGTTCCTGCTTGATTTCGGCTGCGCGCTGCTTTCGGGCCTGCTCGAACTTGGCTTTCCGATGGCGGTGCGCGGCTTTGTCGATCATCTGCTGCCGACCCATAGCTGGGGGCTGATTCTGGTTGCCTCCGGCGCGTTGCTTGCAGTCTATATCGCCAACACCGCATTGAACGGCATCGTGACTTATTGGGGGCACATGCTGGGGATCAACATAGAAACCGAAATGCGCCGGCGCAGCTTCGACCATTTGCAGAAATTGTCGTTTCGGTTCTACGACAACAACAAGACCGGGCACCTGGTCGCACGGGTTACCAAGGACCTTGAGGAAATCGGCGAGGTCGCCCATCACGGACCGGAAGATTTGTTTATTGCAATCATGACCTTTATTGGCGCCTTCGCGCTGATGCTGACGGTCAACCCTAATCTGGCGCTCATCACGGCCGCCATCGTGCCGGCGACCGTGCTGCTGGCGACCCGCTATGGCACAAGGATGACGTGGAATTTCCGGGCGTTGTTCAGCCGGGTCGGGCAGTTCAACGTCCGCGTTGAGGAAAATGTCGGCGGCATGCGGGTGGTGCAGGCGTTTGGCAATGAAGCCCATGAACGCGCCCGCTTCGCCGAGGATAACGCGCAATATCGCCGCACCAAGCTGCAAGCCTATCGGCTGATGGCCGCATCATCGTCACTGAACTATCTTTCGATGCGGTTGACGCAGTTGGTGGTGATGCTGGCGGGTAGCTATCTGGTGCTGCAAGGCACTTTGTCGAACGGCGATTTTATTGGGTTCCTGCTGCTGGTGGGGGTGTTTTTCCGCCCGGTGGAAAAGATCAACAACGTGCTGGAATCCTATCCCAAAGGCATCGCCGGGTTTCGTCGCTATACTGAATTGCTGGATACCGCGCCGGATATTGTGGACCGGGTTGATGCACGCGCGGTCGGCAAGTTGCACGGCGATATCAGCTTCGAAGGGGTGAGCTTCGGCTACACCGCCGAACGCCCAGTGCTGACAAATATCGATCTACGCATCACCGCCGGTGAAACCATTGCCTTTGTCGGCCCGTCGGGCGCCGGCAAAACCACGATCTGTTCGTTGCTGCCGCGCTTTTACGAGGTCACCGGCGGGCGAATTTCTATCGATGGCATCGACATTCGTGACATGACCATGGCATCCCTCCGCAGCCAGATCGGAATTGTCCAGCAGGACGTGTTTCTGTTCGGTGGAACTTTGCGGGAAAATATCGCCTACGGGCGGCTGGATGCGCCCGAGGCCGATATTGTCGCCGCGGCCAGTCGGGCGCGCCTTGATGAGTTGATCGCCAATCTGCCGGATGGGCTGGATACAATGGTCGGCGAACGTGGCGTTAAGCTGTCAGGCGGGCAGAAGCAGCGGTTGGCGATCGCACGGATTTTTTTGAAGAACCCGCCGATTTTAATTTTGGACGAGGCGACGTCCGCGCTTGATACCGAAACCGAACAGGCGATCCAGCGGTCGCTGGCTGAACTGGCGGAAGGGCGCACCACACTCGTTATCGCGCATCGGCTGGCGACGATCCAGACTGCCGACAGGATTGTGGTGGTGACCGAGGACGGGATTGCTGAACAAGGCAGCCACCGGGCGCTGCTGGCGGCGGACGGGCTGTATCGGCGCCTGCATGCGGCGCAGTTTGCCGC
>JACMOQ010000570.1 GCA_014377905.1 Acetobacteraceae bacterium
GCCGAGGATCAAGCGCTGATCGGCCAGTTGATGCTGGCAGACGGGGTGTGGAACGGCCGCCGCCTGCTGCCGTCCGGCTGGGTGGCCGCCATGCGCACACGATGCCCGATCCGGCCGGATTACGGGCTGCTGTGGTGGCTCAACACCGATCGCGGCTTCAAGCCGGCTGCCAGCCCAGAAAGCTATTTTGGCCTCGGCGCAGGCGGCAACATCACCTGGATCGATCCAGCAAATGACATTGTTGCTGTGCTGCGCTGGATTGATGTGGCGGCTTTGAATGACTGGATCGCGCTTGTTGTCGCGGCGGTGAAGCGGGGCTGAGGCGAGATCATCATCCGACCGGTTTGCCTATGCGATCGGATGCAGATGATATGAAAAAAAAGCGACTCTACAAAACTCCCAGCGCGCGCAGCAGCGGCACACGCTGAGCAATAAATTCCCCCAAGGCGCGTTCCAACTCAACAATGTTGACGTCGTCGGACATGATTTTCTCGCCGTTCTTGACGACCCGCTCTCCCAGGCGGGACATCAACTGCCAGACGTAGCGGGCCAGCGCCGGCGCGTCGCGGAGGCCCTGCTGCATCCCAAGCAGGCACATTTGCTGAACACGGAACACCGGGACCGCGCCGCCGATCACGGGGGACGCGAGATAGGCAATCACGCTGTTACCGACGGCATTGTTGTCCATGACATGTTGATTGAAAGCGCGGCATTGGGCCACGGTTTCCGCGCTCGGGGTTTGGGCCGGACCAAGATGCCCGGCACCGGTCAGCAGCAGCAAAATCGCATGCAGTTTATCCACGGTCAGATGTGCGAGCCCCGGCACGGCGAGCAGCTGGTCGATTGATTTTGGCGCGTAGTTTTGCGCGGCCAGTGCGGCGATCAACGGGGCGAACACCGCATCGGGGATGGTCGCGTCGCTGAACGGCCCGGGGTTTTTGGCCGGTACATCCTGCGGCGGGGTAAGCAGGATGTAGGGTTGCGTCCGCAAAGCCGCCCAACGCCCGGCCGCTGACAGACGTCTTGGGCCTTTGATGAAAATATCGCGCCGGAAGCCCTGATTGGTCAGGCAATCGCGGGTCGCCTCGCGCAGCACCGGATGGGAAATGGTGGCGAGCATTTGCAGGCCTTCCGGCGGCAGATTGATCGCATCGATATGGGTCAGCAGATAGGCCGAGGTGGCGTAGCTCAGCTTGGCCTGCTCCATGCGCGCGGCGAAGTCGGCAAAGCCCATTACCCGCCAGTCCGGCACGAAGTATTCGTGTGCGAGATAATCCCGCCCCTGTTCGGCCAGGCTTTGCAACTTGGCCTCAAGGCCCGGATTGGCACGAAAATAGACCGAGTTGGCGTCGATCAAGGCGCGCGCAAAGCCCAGTGCGCCATTGATGCTGGCCGCCATCCCATCTGCGGCGCTGCCGGCTAGGTCGGCATGCAGTTTCATCAGATTGCGCAACGGCAGCAACGGCGCCATGCCGGGCAGGCAGTTATAACTGGCGTAAACCATGCCGCCGACCCGCAGTTTGCGGCGGATCAGATCGATAACGATCTGGCCGTCGGCCTCAGAAATCCAGCTCCACACGCCATGCAGCGCGATAATATCGAAGTCCGGCAGATCGTCGCGCGCGGCGAAGTCTGCGAAACTGTTATCGCACAGCATCGCCGGCGCGCCGGATGCGGCAATCAGCCCTTGGGCATGGGCGGTGTGGGTGGGGTTATAGTCAGTGCCCCAGAATGTGCCTTCATTGGAGGCTGCGTGGATCGCGATCGCCACACCCTGGCCAAAGCCGAGTTCGAGGTAGCGTGTCGGCCCGTCTGGTGCTGGCGCAAAACCGGCATCAAGGCAGGCCAGACGCAGGATCGGCGGGCAAAGCTCGCGATAATAGCCGAAGCTATAGGCAATTTCCGCGGGCTTGCTCGACATCCAGTTCATGCAGTCACCTAATCCGGTTATCGCGCTATTCTCCGGTAAATACCGGGCGGCGCTTTTCAACGAACGCGTTGGCAGCTTCGCGGTGATCGTCAGTCGCATGCGCCAGCGCCTGCATTGCCGACGACAGTTCCAGCACCGTATCAAGCCGCGAATGCCGGCCTTCGACCAGCAACCGCTTGGTTAACCGCACCGCTTGCGGCGGATTGACGGCAATGCGTTTGGCGAGTGCCACGGCCGTTGCCATCAATTCGTCATCGGGCACCACCCGTGACACCAACCCACAGGCCAAAGCTTCCTCAGCGCTTAGCGGATCGCCGGTCAACGCCATCTCGGCGGCTTTCGAATACCCTACCACGCGCTGCAACAGCCACGCCCCGCCATCGCCGGGCACCAGCCCGACCTTGACAAAGCTTTCGGCAAAGCGCGCCGATTGGCCGGCGATGCGGATATCGCACATGCAGGTCAGGTCGCAGCCCGCGCCGATGGCCGGACCGTTTACCGCGGCAATGATCGGCACTTCGAGCTTCTCGAACGCCAACGGAATCCGCTGAATGCCACGCTTATAATAGCTGGTGGTGTTGACCGGCCGGCGGCGGCGTTCCTCGGCACCCTCGGCCATGCGCTTGACGTTGCCGCCGGCGGAAAAAGCCGAGCCTTTGGCGGTCAGGATCGCGACCCGCACCGATGGGTCACCGTTCATCCGGTCACAGGCGGCAACCAGGCCTTCGATGATATCATCGGAAATCGGGTTGCGCTGTTCGGGTAGGTTGAGCGTCAGCGTGACGATGGCGCCGTCTTGCTGGTAGAGCAGGTCTTCGGACATTCAGGAAAGCTCCTTGAAGGGAGGAGTTCTTTTTGTGAACAGAAAGAACCAAAAAAACTTTTTGATACTGGTGCACTGCTGTCGGTGCGAACTCCGAAACTCAGTCGGCAGTTCTTTCGTTTTGGTTCTGCCAAAAAAAAAGAAGTTTTACCTTTACCTCAACCCAAGGCCCCTTGCGATCATCCCTCGCAAAATTTCCCTGGTGCCGCCCCGCAACGAAAAGCTCGGCGCGTGCAGCATGCTGTGCGCCAGCACGGCGAGGAAATCCTCGGTTGTTTCGGCCGTCGGCTCATTCGTGATCAACGTTCGCGCGATTTCTGGAATTTCCTGTTCCAACGTGGTGCCAAGGTCCTTCACCATCGCCGCATGATTGGCTGGTTCCAGACCTTGTTGCAGCATCCCGGAAATCGAACGTGACATCCGCCGCAAGGTGATGAAATGCGCCTGCAAACGGCCAAGCGCGATCGCGGCGCGTTCCGAAGGGTCGCGGCCCAGCACCCGCATCAGTTCCACCACCAGCCCGAAAGTCGACAGGAACCGCTCTGGCCCGCTGCGCTCGAACGCCAATTCGCCGGTGACCTGTTTCCAGCCCGCGCCCTCGGTCCCCAACAACGCGTCTTCCGGCAGGAAAGCGTCGGTGAACACCACCTCGTTGAAATGATGCGCGCCCGACAGGGCGTAGACCGGGCGGATCTGCATGCCCGTGGTGGTCTTCATATCGACGAGGAATTGTGTCGTGCCGGCATGGCGATCGGTGGAATCAACCGAGCCCGTCCGACAAAACAGGATCATGTAATCCGCCAGATGCGCCGAACTGGTCCATAATTTGGTGCCGTTTACCAACCAGCCACCCTGCACCCTGGTTGCCTTGGTGCGGGTGGAGGCAAGGTCCGATCCGCTATCGGGCTCGCTCATTCCGATACAAAAACAACATTCGCCGGCGGCGATTTTGGGCAGGATTTTCTGTTTCTGCTCCTCGGTGCCGATCTTGAGGATCTGCACCCCGCTTTGCCGATCGGCCACCCAATGCAGGCTAACCGGCGCACCGGCTGCCAGAGTTTCTTCCATCACCACATAGCGTTCCAACGCGCTGCGCTCGTGCCCGCCATATTGCTTGGGCCAGGTCATGCCAATCCAGCCTTTGGCGCCAAGCTTGCGACTGAATTCAGCATCGTGGCCGGACCAGCTTTCGGCTTTGCTTCTGGCATCGCGGCCCGCAAGCTCGGTATGCAGGAACTCCCGCACTTCGGCGCGAAGTATCTCCGCTTCTGGACTCGGGGGTGGTTTGGGGAAGGTGATGGCGTTCATTGCAGGTCTTTCAGTCAGTGAAGAATGTTCACTATGGCGGGTATTGCATCTAGAGCGTTGTCATATCCGCCCAAAACCGTTCGGGACCGCGCTCGGCGGCGGCGCGGCCAAGCAATAATGCCCATTCGGTTTCGCCGCCAAACTCGTCGCGCCAACTCCACAAACGCTTGGTGAAGTAATGCAGGCTGTGCTCGTAGGTGAAGCCAATCGCCCCATGGACGGCGTGGCCCAGGCTGGCAACTGTGCCGGCGGCTTCCCCACACCGTACCTTTGCGGCGGCAATCGGCGTTATGCCCATGCCGTGCCCAACCGCCTCGGCGGCAAGGTCAGCGGCCGCACTCGCCGCCGCGGTCTGGCTCGCCATGATCGCGAGGTTTTGCTGCACCGCCTGGAACTTGCCGATCGGTTTGCCGAACTGCTTGCGATCCAGGGCATATTGCAACGTGAGCGCCAGAATATGATCCATCGCCCCCGACATTTGCTGACAACGCGCAGCAGCCCCCAGGCGCTGCAATTGCGCCGCATCAACCTCCGTCGCGCCAACCGCCGCGCGCGGCACGACGGCATCGAAGGTCAGCCGATCGCGCGGTTCGCGTGCCAGATTGGTGCTGATTGTTACCGTCCAGCCGCCCGACGGCACCATGGCAACCACCATCCCGTCCGGTCCTTCGGCCAGCACCGCAATCGCGCCGACCGAGCGGCCCCACGGAATGCGGCTCGCGGTGCCGGTAATCCGCCATCCATCACCGTCGCGTGTCGCGAACAGGCTGTCCCCCGGGAGCACCGGGGCGACCGATAAAGTGCCGTCCGGGATGGCCAGTCCCGCTTGAGCCAGCAGCCAGCTTGCCATCATGGTTTCCGCCAGTGGTAGCGGTACCGCAGCCCCGCCAGCAGCCCGCAGGATCGAAAGGGCCTCAGCCGGATCGACCCCGTAGCCGCCGGCTTCTTCTGGCACCAACGCGCGCGTCAGCCCGGCATCTTCCACTGCCGCCCAGCCGGCTTGCGGCCAATGACCGGCTTCGACGGCGCCAAGATCGCGCGGCGCGAAGTGGTCTGCAAAGACCCGTGTCGCGGTCTCGCGCAGCATGTCGGTTTCTTCTGGCAACCCTCATTCCTCCCGGCGGCAAATCCCGGCCAATGCTAACAGCTTCTTCGCGTCGGGAAAGCGGCTCGACATATGCCGGCCCGACGGGCAGGTTCCCGCCGAACGCAGGAATGGAGAACCCTATGAGTGACAGCGCCCCCAGACGCGGCGGACGCGCCGGCAGGGCTGGTCGCAGTGCCGGCAAAGGTCCGATCGACCAGAAGCCGTTCCGCCAGCCGCGCCGCCGCTTTGCGCCGACTGATATCGAGTCCGCCGACGCGTTGGAGCGCATACATCAGGCGTCGCTGACGATTTTGGAGGAAATCGGCATGGATTTCCTCGATGCTGGGGCGCGCGATATCTGTGTGAAAGCCGGCGCCACCGTCGCCCCCGGCACAATCCGGGTGCGCTTCGACCGCGCGATGATTGAAGCCGCAATCAAGACCTGCCCGCCTGAATTCACCCTGCACGCCCGCAATCCCGCGCACA
The DNA here is from genome assembly GCA_014377905.1 of Acetobacteraceae bacterium. Lineage (GTDB taxonomy): Bacteria > Pseudomonadota > Alphaproteobacteria > Acetobacterales > Acetobacteraceae > CAITOL01. The sequence goes on from JACMOQ010000570.1 coordinate 5,635, forward strand.
ACGTGCGCATGGGTGGGGACTGGCTGGCGTTTGCGCAGATGGCGAGCGCGCCGAATTGTTCCGACCTCGATAACGGCCGCCGGCCCGGCGCGCATGTCGATTACCAGAACCTGCTGCGCCTCGGCCAAAGTTTCAACATTTTGCATCTGACCGCGGGCTACCCGGTCGAACCGGTCGATTTGCATGCCTCGACCCGGCACCTCGACTGCCTCGCTGATTTCGTCATGCTGACCGACAAGGCGTTCCATTTGTATTCGCTCGGCACCGCGCGGGTGCGCGACGGGCTAGAAATCACCCGGATCGGTCGCGGCATTACCGAGGCGCAGATGGATGCCGAGCCATCGGTCATGTCGGTGATAAACTCGTCATCGCCGTTGCGCCTGGATGAGCCGATGTTGCAAGGCATGATCGAAATGTCACGGCGCAATCAGGTGATTGTGATGACGCCGTTTACCCTGGCGGGCGCCATGGCCCCGGTGACCATTGTCGGCGCGCTCGCGCAGCAGAACGCCGAGGCTTTGGCGGGGGTCGCCTTCACCCAATTGGTCCGGCCGGGCGCGCCGGTGATGTATGGTGGTTTCACCAGCAACGTGGACATGAAATCCGGTGCGCCGGCCTTTGGCACCCCGGAATACATGAAGGCGCAAATGGTCGGCGGGCAGTTGGCACGGCGTTACCAAATCCCCTACCGCACATCGAATGTTTGTGCCGCCAACAGCGTCGATGCCCAGGCGGCTTACGAGTCGGTGTTTTCCCTGTGGGGGGCGGCGATGGGTGGCGGCAATTTGATCAAGCACGCGGCGGGTTGGCTTGAAGGCGGGCTGACCTGTTCGTTCGAGAAAACCATCCTTGATATCGATCTGCTGCAAATGCTCGCCGAATTCCTCGATCCTTTGGTGATTGACGATGATACGCTGGCGCTTGAAGCGGTCCGCGACGTCGGGCCGGGTGGACATTATTTCGGCACGCCGCACACCCAGGCGCGTTATGCGAATGCGTTTTATGCGCCGATCCTGTCAGATTGGCGCAATTACGAAAACTGGGTGGATGCCGGCAGCCCGACGGCCGAGGTCAAGGCCAACAAAATCTGGAAGGATGTGCTGGCCGGCTATGAAGCGCCGGCGATTGATCCCGGGGTTGCCGAGGAGCTCGCGGCGTTTGTGGCGCGGCGGAAGGGCGAAGGCGGGATGAAGGTGGATTTTTGAGGCGTCACCACATTCTGGCCACGCCATATCGGTCGAAGATGGTTTCGTTTGACACCAGCACCAAATCGTCCAGCATCGCTTGCGCAATCAGCATCCGGTCGAAAGGGTCTTGGTTTGGACCGGGCAGGCTGCCTGCAGCCTGCCCGTGGCGGACGGTGACGGCGAGCGCGGAAAAGCCCTGACCGCTGATTGCGCCGACAAGATCCGCAGCTAGCGCCGCGACCGATGGCAGTTTTCCAAGCCGGAATTTGGTAGTGATTTCCCAGGCCGATGCGGCGCTGACAAAGACATCGTTGGATTCGGCGACAATTGCCCCGCGCACGATTGCCGGCAAACGCATATCGCCGACGAACCACCAGATGACCGCATGCGTGTCGAGGAGCAGCCGCACCGAACTATTCCCACCGCGCGAGTTCTTCGTCCGGCAGTGGATCGAAAAAACTTTCGTCGAACTTGATCAACCCGCGCAAGGCGCCAAACTGGCGCTTGGACTTCGGCGGCTCGAACGGCACAAGCTTGGCGATCGGCTGCTTGCCGCGTGCCAAGATGATTTCCTCACCCGCTTCGACTCGGGCGAGCAGCTGGGACAAATTGGTTTTGGCGGCGTGAACCGTGATATATGGCATTCCAAGACCTTAGCTAACCCAAGATAGCTAGTCAAGAAAATGATCAACCAACCCACATTGACAGTCCAGCGCCGCCCCACGAAAATAACACTTCGCACCGCAACATTGGAGTCTTTCATGACCGCCCAGTTTCTTCCCGATCGCCGTGGCTTTCTTGCAATGGCCGGTGGTCTCGCCGCCGTCAGTTTCGCTGGCACCGCCAATGCGGCCCCGAAGCGTGGCGGCAAGCTGATTTATGGGCGCATCGCCGACAGCCTGTTTCTCGATCCGGTCCTGAATGATGCGAATGTCGATATCTGGGTGATGAATTCGATCTACGACACATTGCTGTTCCCGACTGCGGACGGCACCGGCGTGCAGGCGGGTCTTGCCACCAAATGGGCGTTCAGTGATGCCGGCAAAACCCTGACGCTGACCTTGCGGGCAGGGGTGAAATTCTCCGATGGCTCCCCAATGACCGCCGGTGACGTTAAATGGTCGCTCGACCGCGCACGCGACCCGAAAGCCGGGGCGTGGAACGATCTGATCGCCTCGATTGACGCGGTGACAGTCGCCGGCGCCGACACGGTGGTGCTGAAGCTGAAAACGCCTGACCCGACCATTCTGGCAGCCCTCGCCACCTTCAATACCGGCATCATGCCGCAGAAATTGTTCGAAGCCGCTGCTGGCGCAACGCCGGCCGACAAGGCCAAAGCCTTTGGCGAAAAGCCGGTCGGCACCGGGCCGTTCGTGCTGACCGAATGGAAGCGCAATCAGGTCATGCGGCTTGTCCGCAACCCGCATTACTGGCGCCAGGGCGAGGACAACAAGGCGCTGCCGTATCTCGATGAACTGGAATTTCAGATCATCCCCGATGATTCAACCCGCATCCTCAAGCTCAAGGCCGGCGAACTGCACGGCAGCGAGTTCATTCCGTTGGCGCGGGTGAAGGAACTGCAGGGCGACAAAAACCTGCGCATGGAATTGTGGCCGTCGACCAAGGTTACCTATTTGTCGTTCATGGTGAAACCCAAACTCACCAACGGCACCGACAACCCGCTTGCCAACGTCAAAGTGCGCCAGGCGCTGAACTACGCGGTCAACAAGGACGGGGTGATTGCGATCACCACCGCGGGCCTCGGCAAACCGATGCGGTCCTACATGTCGTCCACCACGCCGTTGTTTGACGGCCCGGCGCCGCTCTATAAATTCGACCTCGCCAAGGCGAAGGCGCTGCTGAAGGATGCAGGCTTTGAAAAGGGCTTCGAGGTTTCCTGCATGACCGTCGCCGGCAATCAGGACAACCTCAACAACCTGACCACCGTGCAGCAGATGTGGGCGGCGGTGGGCGTGAAGCTGAAGATCGAACCGATGGATAACCCATCGCTGACCAAGCGGTATCGCGCCGAGGATTTCCAGATGCGCACCGCCGCCTGGACCAACGATATTTCCGATCCCGGCCAGATCACCTCCTATTTCGCCTATAGCCCAAACATCAACGCCCTGCATTCTGGCTATAACGACGCCAAGCTGAACGAGCTTTATCTGGCCAGCCAGAAGGAGACCGATCAGGCCAAGCGGAAAGCCCAATACAAGGAAATCCAGAAGATCTTCAACGATGCGGCGACCATCGTGTCGCTGTATGAAACGCCATATACCGTTGCGTGGCGCAAGAATGTTGTTGGCTTCTCGCAAATCCCGCTCGGCAATAATTACTTCCAGGCGGTGAACATCGGCGCTTGATGCGGTTTGGACCCGTGCGTCGCGGCGGCCGATGAACAGGGGCACCTGGCTCCTCGGTCGTCTCGCGCAAATCGTGCCGACCTTTCTGATGATCGGTATTGCTGTTTTCGTGCTCGCCCGGCTGCTGCCGGGCGATCAGGTCTCAGCAATGCTCGGCGAACGCGCGTCGGACGAAACAATCGCCCGGTTGCAGACCGAACTCGGGCTTGATCGGTCGATCTTCGAGCAATTGCTGAGCTTTCTCGTCGCCGCCGCCCAGGGCCAGTTCGGCACATCAATGTCATTGCGCCTGCCGGTCATCCAGGTGATTGCCGAGCGTCTGCCCGTGACGCTTGCCCTGATGTCGATTGCCATGGTGCTGGCGCTGGCGATTGCCCTGCCGCTGGCGTTTGTCGCGGCCTTGAACGCCAATCGCTGGCCGGACATGCTGATCCGGACGGTGTTCCAGATCGGGCTATCATCGCCGGTGTTTTATGTCGGGTTGCTGCTGCTGACGGTATTTGCCGCCGGGCTGCGCTGGTTCCCGGTCGGCGGTTACGGCGATGACTGGTGGGAACATTTGTATCATCTGTTCCTGCCTGGTCTCACCTTGTCGTTCAGTTTTGCAGCCGTGGTGATGCGCAATTTGCGTGCGGGCATTCTGGCGGTGCTCACCGCCGAATATGTCGATTTCGCCCGCGCCAAAGGATTGGCGGCGAGCGTTGTGTTGGGCCGGCACGTGCTGCGCAATGCGCTGATTGCGACAGTGACGCTGGTGGGCCTTCATGTCGGCGCGTTGCTCGGCGGGGCGGTGATCACCGAAACCGTGTTCGCAGTGCCGGGGGTTGGGCGTTTGATGATCGATTCAATTTTGGCGCGCGACTATCCGGTGATCCAGGCACTGACTTTGGTGCTGGCCGTTCTGGTGTCGCTGGCGTTTTTGCTGACCGATCTGGCGCAGATGTGGCTCGACCCGCGGGTTGGGCGCTGATGCGGGTTTCGATCAGCCTGCTCATTGGCGGCGCCTTGCTTGGCGTGATGCTGATCGCGGCGGCGGTGCCGGACTGGTTCGCCCCGTTCGATCCACTTGTGTTTGATTACGAGGCGCTGTCGGCGCCGCCATCCGCCGACCACTGGTTCGGCACCGATCAGTTCGGCCGCGACGTTCTGTCGCGCACCATTCATGCCGCCCGGGTGGACTTGCAGATCGCGGTGTTCTGCGTGATTTTTCCGCTGGTGCTGGGTGGTGCGATCGGTCTGCTGGTGGGGTGGTACGGCGGCATATTGGATGCTGTTTTCGGCCGGCTGGTCGATCTGGTGGTGACATTCCCGTTTCTGGTGCTGGTGATTTTCTTCGTCGCCGCGCTCGGCCCCGGCCTGATCAACGTCTATATCGCAGTCACCTGCGTGGGCTGGGTGCCGTACGCCAAGCTGATGCGGGCCGAGGTGATGGTGCAGGGGCAAAGCGATTACGTCGCCGCCGGAAAAGTGCTGGGATACCAGATGCCGCGCATTCTGCTGCGCCACATCCTGCCCAATGCCGCCCGCCCGGTGCTGGTCTATGCCGTCACTGACATGGCGCTGGCGATCCTGCTGGGGTCAAGCCTCGGCTATCTCGGCCTCGGCGCCCAGCCGCCAACCGCCGAATGGGGGGTGCTGATTGCCGACGGCAAGAATTTTTTCACCACCGCACCTTGGATGGCGCTGTTTCCCGGCGTCGCCATCGTGCTGGCCGGGCTTGGCTTCAGTTTGACCGGCGACGGCCTGGCCGATCTTTTGGCGGTGAAACGATGACCGCGCTGTTGGAGGTGTCGGATCTCGCGGTGGTTTTCCATACCAAGCGCGGCAGGGTGCATGCGGTCGATGGGCTCGGCTTCAGTGTCGGACGCGGGGAAGTGTTGGGCATTGTCGGCGAATCAGGCTCCGGCAAATCGGTCACTTTGCGCGCCATAACCCGGCTGCTGCACGGCGCCGAGGTCACCGGTCAGGTGACATGGCAGGGCGAGGACGTTCTTGCCATGGATGACGAACGCCTGCGCCGGATGCGCGGCGGGCAGATCGGCATGGTGTTCCAGGAGCCGATGGCCGCCCTTAACCCGGTGCTGTCGATCGGCCTGCAAATTACCGAAACCTTAATCGCCC
>JACMOQ010000571.1 GCA_014377905.1 Acetobacteraceae bacterium
GGATGTCGGGTGCAATCAACCACACGATGGCCGATCCATTTGATCCGGGCATTGCCGCCAGCGGCAAGCAACGCGTCGGCGCCTTCGTGCAGATTTTCAACCGCGACTGGACCAGCAGCGGTGGCAATTCTGGTGCCTGCGGTAAAGCAGGCGGTGTTTGTGATGATAGCGACCATACTTAAACCCGATGCAATATTGGACGCGACCGCAGACGCTGTTCGCCCACTGCACCGTTGGTGGAAATGTTGGGAAAGCCATCATAACATGAAGCAATCGTTTGCGTATCCATCACTTTTCCCCTCGAGAGGACCAGCTTGGCACGACTTCCAACACCTCGCAAGATACACTTTGAAATACGCCGCGCACCAAGTGCAATAGCGTCGCCGCGCGGAATTTCGACCCATCATTCCCCCGTCCGAACAATCCCAGTTCCCAGCCGCCTTGTGCGACACCCGGCAAATCGAAATGCCAAACTTTCCCGTAGCGTTAAGTTGCCAAAGCTCGCATCTGGGCGAACAAGTCGGATTTGCCCTCAAACCCGATCCCCGGCAGGTCCGGCATGGTGATATGCCCGTCCACCACCCGCACGCCATCGGGGAATCCGCCATAAGGCTGGAACAGATCGGGATAGCTTTCATTGCCGCCCAACCCTAACCCGGCGGCGATATTGAGCGACATCTGGTGGCCGCCATGCGGGATCAATCGGCTCCATGACCAGCCGGCGGCGGACATCACGGCCAGTGTGCGCTGGAATTCGCACAGCCCGTAGCTCAGCGCGCAATCAAATTGCAGCCAGTCGCGGTCGGGGCGCATCCCGCCATGGCGCAGTAAATTGCGCGCATCCTGGTGGCTGAACAGGTTTTCCCCGGTCGCCATCGCGCCGGGATAAAAATCGCCTAAAACCGCCTGCAACTGATAGTCGAGCGGGTCACCGGCTTCTTCATACCAAAACAAATTGTACGGTTGCAGCATGCGGGCATAGGCGATGGCGGTTTCCAGGTCGAAGCGGCCATTGGCATCGACCGCGAGCCGGGCTTTGCCATCAAGCTCGGTTAGCACCGCTTCAACGCGGGTGCGGTCCTCCTCAAGCGAGGCGCCGCCGATTTTCATTTTTACGACAGTGTAGCCGCGGTCGAGATAGGATCGCATTTCGGCGCGCAGGGCCAAATTGTCCTTGCCGGGGTAATAATAACCGCCGGCAGCGTAGACGAACACGCGTGGATCGGCGATGCGACCATGGCGTTCCGCCAACATTCGAAAGAGCGGCTTGCCGGCAATCTTTGCGACCGCGTCCCACACCGCCATGTCAATGGTGCCGACGGCCACCGATCGTTCGCCATGCCCGCCAGGTTTTTCGTTCGACATCATCGCCGCCCAAACCTTGTCCGGATCGAGATTGTCACGTTCAGCGTTCAGTAACGACGCCGGCTCGGCATCGACCACCCGGGCGGCGAAGCGTTCGCGGATCAATCCGCCTTGGCCATAGCGGCCATTGGAGTTGAAGCCGTAACCGATCACCGGCTTGCCGTCGCGCACCACGTCGGTCACCACGGCAACCAGACTGGTGGTCATTTTCGAAAAATCGATATAGGCGTTGCGGATCGGTGAGCTGATCGGGCGGGTGATTTCGCGCACGTCGATGATGCGGACAGGCATGGCGGCGCTCCTGACGATCGGCGGGCTGGCAGCAAGGTCCTCCCTTGCTACACAACCCGCCGCGCCATGGCCAGTCAGACTATCGCAGGTGTCGGGCGATTAACCGCCCGTTTTCGTGCCGTATTCGACTGCGATCGCGGCGCGGTCGGCGGTGACAGCGTCTTTCGCCGCTTGCAGGGCGGCCTTGTCGGCAGCGATCTGGGCAGCATTGGCGCCTGCGGTCCGATCGGCCAACAAAGTCTTTTCGGCCGACCTGACGGTTGCGCGGTCAGCGGCAAGCTGGGCACGATCGGCATTGTAATGTGCGTTGACCGCCGCGCGGTCCGTCTTGAC
>JACMOQ010000572.1 GCA_014377905.1 Acetobacteraceae bacterium
ATGAGCTCGTGGATGACGAGCGACACTATTGAAAATGCTTGCGGCTGCAGCAGGATATCGTTTGCAGGCGCGCGAACCCGGTCGGCGCGGATGCCGAGATAGGCACCAGCTTCGGTGGCAATCAGCGTCGCGAGCGAGCCCGGACCCCAATTCTTTGCGGTGATCTGATCATGTGCCCGCGCGAGCGCATGGACGCGCTCGCCCAGCACGGCGGCGAACGTGTCCACGTCAGTCGCGCTGATCCGGCTATGGGTGATCAAGCCATGGGTCAGGCCGAGAATGTTGCGCACGCGGTGGTTGAGTTCGGCAATCAGCAATTCCTGTTTCTGCATCGCCGACTGCCGATCCGTCTCGGATGCGGCGAGCACGCGCAACACGACTTCGAGCAGCGTCAGCCGCAACCCGTCCGCGCCGCGCTGTTCGGCACTGGTCCATGGCGCCGACATGCCGCGCTTAATCTCGCGCCAAGCCGCAAAGCTTTTACGCGGCGTAAGGCGCTCCCCATCCGGCCCTGCCTGGACCGATTTATTCGGGTCGCCAGCCCATATCACCGAGCGCGCGACCTCGTGGCGGAAGAATATCAGAAAGTCGCGGGGAACGCGTGAAATCGGGATCGCCAGAATGCCAGCCGCTTGTTGAACGAAGTCACGTGCTGGTGGATAGACGCGGCCAAGTTCGTCGGTGGCGTAAACCTGGCTCGCGGCGTTACCGTCCAGAAAGCGGCGAAGGGCCGCAACCTCCTCTCGGGTCGGTGTTGCGCCAGTAAGCGTTATGGTGCGGTCGATGCAGATGGCGAGGCCGTCGGAAGGCACGAGTTCGGCCAATTGATCGCTGAGCTTGGCAATATTATCGCCGACGGACCCTTTTTCGGCGACCGTTGCCAAAATCAAATTATGGAGCTGGCGCGTCCTGGTTTCATAATCGGCGATCGCGGTGCGCTCGACGCGGTCGAGGAGCAGCCCAAGCGTATGCGCGAAAAGCTCCGCGGCGGTCCGCCGCGCGAAGCCAACATGCCGTGGCGACATATGGTGGCACGCGATCAGACCCCAAAGCATCCCTTCGCGCACAAGCGAAATTGTCATTGTGGCGCGAACGCCCATGTTTTGCAGATATTCGATGTGCATCAACGAGTGTGCCCGCAAAGTACTCATCGACAGGTCGAGCGGCTGGCCGGTTGGGCCAAGCCGCGGCACAATTGGGCTGGTTTCGGCGGTGACATCGAAGAGTACCCGCACCGGGTTACGAACCAGCAGCGCCCGCGCCTGGACCGGGATGTCGGACGCAGGATAGCGCAAGCCAATATATGGCTCGAGCCCGCCGCCCACCCGTTCGGCGATAACTTCGCCCGAGCCGTCCGTGTGAAACTTGTAAACCATCACGCGGTCAAAGCCAGTCAAGGCGTAAATCAGTCGCGCTGCGGTGCGCGCCAGTTCGGGGATGCTGGCGTTGCTTTCTATGCGTGTCAGCATGGAGCGTACCATCGCCCCGGCATTGAACTCGCCCGCCGCCTCGCTGGGTTCGGCTTCGATGACGATCATTTCTTTGGTGAGGTGGATGGCTAGGTCATAGTGTGGCCCCCCATCCAGCAGCTGTACCGCAAAAGCACGCTCGACCGCATTGGCGCCATAAAGCGCCGACAGCCGGTTGCGGATGGCATGACTTGCCTCGGCGCAGACCAGCGCGGAAAAGGACGCCCCGAGGAGCGCATCGACCGCTACGCCAAGATGGTCCGCGGCGTTCGCCGACACCCGCGCCACGACCCAGTCGGCCGATAGCGCAACAAGAAAGCCGATGGACTGGATGGCGCCGATCTGGTGAATTGGCTCCCGATCGCAGGAGGTGAGATCGACCGAGGATGGCAACTCCACGCTTAGATCGGCAATCGTCATGTCATGCTCCTGTTAATTC
>JACMOQ010000573.1 GCA_014377905.1 Acetobacteraceae bacterium
AAAATCGCCGAGGCCGTGGTCGCCAACATGCGTTACGGCTTGATCCCCAAGGGTGCTGCCCGCCGGGCGGTCGTGTTTGGCGGATCGAACGCGCATATCTTCAACCCCGATATTGTCGAAGGCGGGCTTGACGTGAAAGCCTCGCGCGCCTTCGTCACTTTCATGACCGGGCCGGAATGGTCGACTAAGATGGCCTGGGTCAATTCCAATCCTGGTAATATTCGCGGGTTCCGCTCCAAATGGATGAAGGAACGGCTTGATACGATCAAGTTCCTCAACATCACCACCTCAATGTTGCCCAATGGCATTCCCTTCCCGGTGTTGCCGCAATCGGCCGAGATCATGAACATTATCATCCCGAATATGTTGCAAAATGCGCTGACCAAGAAGATGACCGTTGATGCGGCGGCCGAGGATGCGGCTAGAAAAATCAAGGATCTTTTGGCTGATCTCTAGGGGATCATGACGTTAAACGGCGTTGTTGGCTGGATTGGGGTGGGCGTGACACCAAATTCTGGCGCGTAAGCTTGCGCCGCCAACCGGGGAAATCGTTTCATGACCATCGCGCACAGTTCATCCGCGCCTGTGATGCCGCCCCGCCGCCGTGAGGGGCTGCTGCGGCGCATTGTGCGACATCGGGCGGATTATCTGTACGTCGCGCCCGCGCTTGGGGTGATGCTGCTGGTGATTGCGTACCCGATCTATAACACGATCTATTTGTCGTTTTTCAACACCCCACCCAATTTAGCGTTGGAAGACAAGATTTTTATTGGCTTGGGGAATTACCAACGGATATTGGGGCTCGACAGTTTTCACGAGGCCACTTGGAACACCTTGGTGTGGACGGTGTTTTCAACCGTGTTCGCGTTCGTATTGGGCTTCGGCGCGGCACTCGCGCTCAACCGGGAATTCCGTGGCCGCGGCATCATGCGGGGAATTTTGCTGATCCCCTATGTGATTAGCGCTGTTGCGGCGTCGTATATCTGGCGCTGGCTATATCACAGCGATTTCGGGGTGATCGGGGCGGTTTCGGTGGCGATCGGGCTGACCGAAAAGCCGATCAACTTTCTCGACAGCACCGACTTCGTGATGGCATCGCTGATCGTGGTCAATGTCTGGAAGGAATTTCCCTTCGCGATGATCATGATGCTTGCCGGCTTGCAAACCGTGCCCGACCAGTTGCTGCGGGCAGCCCAGGTTGATGGCGCCGGGCCATGGCATCGGTTCTGGCATATCACCGTGCCGCATCTGAAAGGCGTTACCCTGGTCACGGTGTTGCTACTGTTGGTCGCCAACCTCAACAGCTTCACCATCCCTTGGATCATGACCGGCGGCGGGCCGGCGGGGGCGTCGGAAATCTGGATCACCCATATTTATCAGCTTGCGTTCGGCCGCATTCGGTTCGGTCTCGCCTCGGCCTACTCAGTGATCCTGTTCATTGTGATGATGGGTATGGGCTATTTCTATGTGCGGGCGTTGACCCACGGGGACGCAAAATGAAGCGGCGCGATCCGTGGCGCATAGGTGGCGCAGTTTTTCTCGCCGGGTTGACCATATTCGCGCTTCTGCCGATGGCGTGGATGCTGATTACTTCGCTGAAAACCCAGTTTGCCGCCTTGCAATACCCGCCGCAATGGGTGCCGAAAAACCCGACGCTGGAGCAATACACATTGCTGCTGTCACCAGGCAATCCGGTCGGCCGGGAGTTCCTGCGCTATCTTTTCAACAGCATCTGGGTGTCGTTTGCCAGTACCGTGCTCGGCATTGTGGTCGCGGTGCCGGCGGCCTACGCGTTTTCGCGCTTTCGCTTCCCGGGCCGCAATTTGCTGTTTTACAGCGTGCTGCTGCGCAACATGTTTCCGGCCGTGGTATTCCTGATGCCGCTGTTCATCATGATGCGCTGGCTTGGGCTGGTGAACACCCAGGCATCGCTTATCCTGACTTACCTCACCTTCGGGCTGCCGCTGTCGATCTGGTTGCTCAAAGGGTTTTACGACAATATCCCGGTCCAGTTGGAGCAGGCCGCCCGGATCGACGGCGCATCGCGGTTTCAGGCCTTCATCCTGATTGTCATGCCACTATCGTCGCCCGGCATCATCGCCACCGCGATTTATTCGTTCATCATGGCGTGGAATGAATATGTCTATGCGCTGACCTTCATTAATAATGCCGAACGCCTGACCCTGCCGGTTGGGTTGCAGCGCTTTTTCACCGAATACGCAACCAATTGGCCGGGTCTGATGGCAGCATCTTTTATCATGAGCGTACCGGTTGTGGCGTTGTTCCTGGTGCTGCAAAAATATTTTGTCCGCGCATTGACCGAGGGCGCCGTGAAATCATGATCCGTCATTTCAAGGCTGGGGGAGCCCGCTGATGGCACAGGTTCAACTAAACAATATCGTTAAAGGCTATGGCACCCAGGTTGCGGTGAATGACCTTTCGCTGACGGTCAATGATGGGGAGTTCGTGGCCCTTGTTGGCCCGTCCGGCTGCGGCAAGACCACCACGCTTAATCTGACCGCTGGACTGATCGAGTTGACCGCCGGTGAAATCCATATCGGCGACCGCAACGTTACCGATCTTGACCCAAAAGACCGCGACATCGCCATGGTGTTTCAGAATTACGCGCTCTACCCGAACAAGTCGGTTTACAAGAACCTGGCGTTTCCGTTGCAGATGCGTCGCACCCCCAAAGCCGATATCGATCGCAAAATCCGTGACGCGGCGCGCCTGCTGGATATCGAACACTTGCTCGAACGCCGTCCACGGGAATTGTCTGGCGGGCAGCAGCAACGGGTGGCGCTCGGGCGCGCATTGGTGCGCGACCCCAAGGTTTTCCTGATGGATGAACCGCTGTCCAACCTCGATGCCAAGCTGCGGGTGCAGATGCGGGCTGAGCTGAAACGCTTTCACCATGACCTCAACGCCACCATCATCTATGTCACCCATGACCAGCTTGAAGCGGTGACGATGGCGGACCGCATGGCGGTGATGCATGGCGGGCTGTTGCAGCAATATGATACGCCGGAAAATGTCTTTGAAACCCCGGTCAATTTGTTCGTCGCCGGCTTCGTGGGCAGTCCGGCGATGAACCTGATCCCGGCGCAGGTCGCCAATGGCGGTGCGCTGCTGGAAAGTCCGCAAGGCTGGCGCTGCAAGCTTTCACCCGCGAACGCCCGCAAGGCATTGACAGCGTCCGGGCCGGGCTTGGTGCTGGG
>JACMOQ010000574.1 GCA_014377905.1 Acetobacteraceae bacterium
CTGCGGTCGACTGACGTGGCGGGTGGCGAAGCCGGTGGCATCACCCAGCATATCGGCGCCTATCAGGTGAAGCTGAAATCGGGCGACAAGATCACCTTCCTCGACACACCGGGCCATGAAGCCTTCACCGCGATGCGGTCACGCGGCGCGAGCGTCACCGACATCATCGTGCTGGTGGTTGCAGCCGATGACGGGGTGATGCCGCAGACGATTGAGGCTATCAAACACGCCAAGGCGGCCGGCGCGCCGATCATTGTTGCCATCAACAAGATGGACAAGCCCGACGCCAACCCCGAGCGGGTGCGCCAGGAACTGCTCAGCTACGAAATCGTGGTTGAGGAAATGGGCGGTGACACCCAGAACGTTGAAGTTTCGGCCACCAAGCGCCTCGGCCTCGACAAGCTCGAGGAAGCCATTCTGTTGCAGGCTGAAATTCTCGATCTGCGCGCCAATCCGGATCGCAGCGCCGAGGGATCAGTGATCGAAAGCCGGCTGGATCGCGGGCGTGGCCCAGTGGCCACTGTGCTGGTGCAAAAAGGCACGCTAAAACAAGGCGATATCATTGTCGCCGGTGCCGAATGGGGCAAGGTGCGGGCGCTGCTTGACGATAAGGCGCGCCAGATCAAGGACGCTGGCCCTTCCACCCCGGTCGAAGTGCTTGGACTTGGCGGCGTTCCGATGGCGGGCGAACCGTTTGTCGTGGTCGAAAACGAAAGCCGGGCGCGCGAGATCAGCGAGTTGCGCCAGCGCCGGGTGCGCGAGAAGAATTCCGGCGCGATGACCGCTGCCCGTGGCACCATGGAAGAAATGCTCGCCCGCATTCAGGCTGGCGCGCAGAAAGAAGTGGCGATCGTCATCAAGGCGGACACCCAGGGCAGTTCGGAAGCCATTCAGGCGACTGTGATGAAGCTTGCGCACGAAGAAGTGCGGGTGCGGGTGCTGCTTGCGGGTGTTGGCCAGATCACCGAGAGCGATGTCCAGCTGGCCAAGGCGTCTCAGGCGGTCATAGTAGCGTTCAATGTGCGCGCCACCAGCCAGGCGCGTGAGCTGGCGACCCGCGATGGGGTCACCATCAGCTATTACAGCATCATCTACGATGTGGCTGACGACATCGAAAAGCTGGTCAAGGGCAAGGTTGCGCCCAAGGCACGCGAGCGTTTCCTCGGCTATGCCGAAATTCGCAAGGTGTTCGACATCACCAAGACCGGCAAGGTCGCTGGCTGCATGGTCACCGAAGGCCTGGTCAAGCGCGGCGCCGGGGTGCGGCTGCTGCGCGAAGGCGTGGTCGTCCATAATGGTGAACTCACTCAGTTGAAGCGCTTCAAGGACGATGTTCGTGAAGTGGCGCGCGGCTATGAATGCGGGTTGTCGTTTGCCAACTTCAACGATCTGCGTGAAGGCGACGTGGTTGAGTGCTTCGACGTCGAGATGGTGCCCGGGTGAGCAACGCGGGTGGGCGCGCGGCGGACAAAAAGGCCGGGCGCCCGAAGTCTCCTTCCGCGAAAGCCCCGAGCCAGCGGCAATTGCGCGTCGGCGAAGAAATTCGCCACGTGCTGGCCGGAATTTTCGGCCGCGGCGAATTGCGCGATCCGTCCTTGGCCGATGTAGTGGTAACGGTGACCGAGGTGCGGATCGGGCCGGATTTGCGGCGGGCGACCGCGTTTGTCACCCGGCTGGGGCGGTCTGATATCGATCAGGCGCTGCCGGCTTTGCGCCGGGCCGCGCCATTTCTGCGCGGGCAATTGGCCAAGGAGTTGCGGTTGCGGGTTGCCCCCGATCTGTCTTTCCAGGCGGATACCAGCATCGATTACGCGATGTTTGTCGATACGCTGTTGCGCAATCCGGTGGTGGCGCGCGATCTCGCCTCGGCCGCCGATGAGCAGCCCGAATAGGATTTTTCCGATGCGTCGAGGTAAAGTGCGTGGCCGTCCATTGGATGGCTGGCTGATTGTTGACAAGCCCGCGGGCATGACCAGCACCGATGTGGTTAACCGCGTGCGGCGCTGGTTTGATGCGCAGAAGGCAGGCCATGGCGGGACGCTCGATCCGTTGGCGACCGGCGTGCTGCCGATTGCGTTCGGGTCGGCGACCAAGACCGTGCCCTATGTCATGGACGGCACCAAGCTCTATCATTTCACCCTAAAATTCGGTGAGTTGCGCGATACCGACGATGCCGATGGGCAGACCATCGAAACATCGGATGTGCGCCCGACGGACGCCGAGATCGCTGCCGCCCTGCCGCCGTTTCGGGGCGACATCATGCAGGTTCCGCCGATCTATTCGGCGATCAAGATCGCTGGCGAACGCGCTTATGACATGGCGCGCGAAGGTCGCGCCCCGGTGATGGAACCGCGCCCTGCCCGGGTCGATCGGTTTGAAATGATCGAGCGGGTAGATGTCGATACCGCAATATTCGAAGTGCAGTCCGGCAAGGGGGTTTATATGCGCAGCCTCGCCCGCGACCTTGCGCGCGCCTGCGGCACGGTGGGCCATATCGCAGCCTTGCGCCGGCTGCGGGTGGGACCCTTCACCGAGGCCGGGTCGATTGCACTGGACAAATTGCAGCGGGAGGACGATACCCCGCCCACTTCCCCGGACTTCCTGCTTGAAGTCGCGACCGCGCTGGCCGACATCCCGGCGCTGGCCTTGACTGAAGCGGAGGCCAACGGCCTGTCACACGGCCAGGCAATCAGCCTGGTGCAACTGATGGGGCGCATTCCACGGACGGCCGATCCCGAAGGGGGCCTCGCCCGCGCCATGGCGGGGGGTCGCGTGCTCGGGCTTTGCCGTCTCGAAGACGGATGGTTGAAGCCTGAACGTTTGTTATAGGCGCCGCACGCGCTGTTTTAACCCTTATCAGGAGTATCAAGATGTCGCAGACCCCGGAGCGTCGTACGACGCTTATTGCTGAGTATTCCACCGGTGCGGCCGATACTGGCAGCCCCGAAGTGCAGGTGGCGTTGCTGTCCGACCGGATCAGCAGCCTGACCGAGCATCTCAAAATCCACGCCAAGGATTTCCACAGCCGTCGCGGCCTGCTCATGCTGGTCGGCCGCCGTCGCAGACTGCTGGATTACCTCAAGAACAAAAACCAGCCGCGGTACGCGACGTTGATTTCACGCCTCGGACTCCGCCGCTAGCCCTACGGACAGAAGTGGCTTGCCGTGCCTGATGTGACGCTGGGGCATCCGGCCCCAGTGACGGCGACGGCCCCTGTGCCGCGTCGAGCTAAGATGAAAGATGGAACGTGATGTTCAATTATTTCCGCAAGGAACTCGATTGGGGTGGGCGCAAGCTTGTCCTCGAAACCGGCAAGATTGCCCGCCAGGCCGATGGCGCAGTGCTGGCGAGCTACGGCGACACCATTGTGCTGTGCACCGTGGTTGGCGCGCGCAGCCAGAAGCCGGGGCAGGATTTCTTCCCGCTCACGGTCAACTATCAGGAAAAGACTTTTGCCGCTGGCAAGATTCCGGGCGGGTTTTTCAAGCGTGAAGGCCGGCCGACCGAGAAAGAGACGCTGACCTCGCGTCTGATCGATCGCCCGATCCGCCCGCTATTCCCCGCCGGCTTCCGCAATGAAGTTCAGGTGATTGCAACCGTTCTCAGCCACGATCTGGAAAACGATCCCGATATCGTGGCGCTGGTTGGCTGCTCGGCCGCCTTGACGCTGTCCGGCATCCCGTTCTTCGGTCCGGTTGGCGCGGCGCGCATTGCCTATATCGATGGCGGCTACGTGCTGAACCCGACCGCCGAACAGCTGAAGACCTCGGCGCTTGACATGGTGCTCGCCGGCACCGTCGAAGGCGTGCTGATGGTGGAGTCAGAAGCCAAGGAACTCAGCGAAGAAGTGATGCTGGGCGCCGTGACCTTTGGGCATGCTGGCTTTCAGCCGGTGATCCAGGCGATTATCGAGCTCGCCGAAGTGGCCGCCAAGGACGCCTGGGCAATGCCCGAGGTTTCCGCCGAGCAGACCGCATTGGCCACGCGAGTTGACGCGCTGGCGCGTGCCAGCATCACCGAAGCCTATCAGGAACGGGTGAAGCAGGTTCGCTACGAGAAGGTTGGCGCCGCCAAGAAGGCCGCCGCCGCCGCGTTGACCGCCGAAGGGCTGGATGCCGACAAGGCGAAGGGCCTGTTCAAGGACCTTGAAGCCGACATCGTGCGCAACGCCATTCTTGACACCGGCCTGCGCATCGATGGCCGCGACACCAAGACGGTGCGGCCGATCGTCGCCGAAGTTGGCGTGTTGCCGCGCGCCCATGGGAGCGCGCTGTTCACCCGCGGGGAAACCCAGGCGCTATGCGTTGCGACCCTTGGCACTGGCCAGGACGAGCAGATCATCGACGCGCTGGAAGGTGAGTATCGCGAGCATTTCATGCTGCATTACAACTTCCCTCCCTACTCGGTTGGTGAAGCTGGCCGCATGGGTTCGCCGGGACGTCGTGAAATCGGCCATGGCAAGCTCGCCTGGCGCGCGCTGCACCCGCTGCTGCCGGAAAAGGGCAAGTTCCCCTACACCATGCGCGTGGTGTCCGAGATCACTGAAAGCAATGGCTCGTCGTCGATGGCGACCGTTTGCGGCACCTCCCTCGCGTTGATGGATGCTGGCGTGCCGCTGCTGCGGCCGGTGGCGGGCATTGCGATGGGGCTGATCAAGGAAGATCGCGGCTTTGCGGTGCTGTCGGATATTCTCGGCGACGAGGATCATCTTGGCGACATGGACTTCAAGGTGGCCGGCACTGAAATGGGTGTCACCAGCTTGCAGATGGACATCAAGATCACCTCGATCACCCCGGCGATCATGGAAGTGGCGTTGGGCCAGGCCCGTGACGGTCGCATCCACATCCTTGGCGAAATGGCCAAGGCGCTGACCGGCGGACGTACCGAAGTGGCGGCGACCGCGCCGCGCATTACGGTGATCAACGTGCCGAAGGAAAAAATCCGCGAAGTGATCGGCACCGGCGGCAAGGTGATCCGCGAGATTGTCGAACAGACCGGCTGCAAGATCGACATCAACGATGATGGCACGATCAAGATCGCCTCGTCCGACCCGGAAAAGGCGCAGATGGCGATCGACAAGATCCGTGGCATCGTGGCCGAGCCGGAAATTGGCGTGATCTATAACGGCAAGGTGGTGAAGACCGCCGAATTCGGCGCGTTCGTGAACTTCCTGGGTTCGAAGGATGGCCTTGTCCATATCTCCGAGTTGCAGCAGGGCCGGGTCCAGAAGACCACCGACGTGGTCAATCAGGGCGACGCAGTGAAGGTCAAGGTCATCGGGTTCGACGATCGCGGCAAGGTGAAGCTGTCGATGCGGATGGTTGATCAGGCGACCGGCGCCGATATCAGCGAGACGGTTGGACCGAAGGGTGGCGATCGCCCGGATCGTGGTCCGCGTCCGCCGCGTGGTGAAGGTGAGCAGCCCGCCAGCTAGGCTGGGTTGGCTTAACAATAAGAAACCCACCCGCGCATTTTGTGCGGGTGGGTTTTCTGCTAAAAAAGCCCAAGGTCAAGGAAGATCTTCTTTTTGTGAACAAAAAGAAGCAAAAAAACTTCCGTACTTTGATTGCGTGTTCGCACCGGCAGCGGTGCGCAATGGATAGAAAGTTTTTTTGGTTCTTTTTGTTCACAAAAAGAACTTCTTAACGGGACAAAATTAACGATGAAGCCGATCAACGCAATTCGCATGGGTGGTGTGGACGTGTTGCCTTTGGTTGAAGGCGGCAAGGGCGTGGCCGTATCAAACGGCATCACCGCCGGCCATTGGGCGGCCGGCGGCGGGGTTGGCACCTTGTCGGCGGTCAATGCCGACAGCTACCGCGAAGATGGCAGCGTCATCCGCCAGGTCTATTCGGCCAAAACCCGACGCGAGCGGCATGAGGAGCTGGTGGCTTACGGCATCGCCGGCGGCATTGCCCAAGCCAAGCGCGCGCATGACATTGGCGGCCCCAATGCCCGTATCCATGCCAATATCCTGTGGGAAATGGGCGGCGCCGAGCGGATTGCCATCGGCATGTTGGAAGGCGCCAAGGGGCTGATCCACGGCATTACATGCGGCGCGGGCATGCCGTATCGGCTGTCGGAAATCGCCCAGCGCTTCAACATACATTATTACCCGATCATCTCGTCCGCACGCGCCTTCGGGGCGCTGTGGAAGCGGGCCTATCACAAGGCCGCCGAATTACTTGGCGGGGTGGTTTATGAGGACCCCTGGCTCGCCGGCGGGCATAACGGGTTATCGAACTCAGAAAACCCGCTGGTGCCGGAGGACCCGTATCCGCGGGTTCTGGCGTTGCGTAAATTAATGCGCGAGTTCGGTTTGGGCGAGACCCCGATCATTATGGCCGGCGGGGTATGGTGGCTTGAGGAATGGGAGCATTGGATCGACAACCCGGAACTCGGGCCGATTGCGTTCCAGTTTGGCACACGGCCATTGCTGACCCAGGAAAGCCCAATCGGCGGCGCCTGGAAACGCCGGCTGCTGACCTTGAAGAAGGGTGACATTTTCCTAAACCGTTTCAGCCCGACAGGGTTTTATTCATCCGCGGTCAACAACCGGTTTTTGCAAGAATTGCAGGCACGCACCGAGCATCAGGTGGCGTATAGCCTCGAGAAAGTCGGCGAACATCAAGCGGATTACGGCGTGGGGCCGCGCAAGCGGCTGGTCTACCTCACCGCCAGCGATCTGGCCCAGGTGCAGTCTTGGGAGGCGCAGGGCCTGACCGAGGCGCTGCGCACGCCGGACAACACGCTGATCTTCGTGACCCCCGACAACAGCCGCCAGATCCTTGCTGATCAGACGGCGTGCATGGGCTGCCTGACCCAATGCCGGTTTTCCAACTGGTCGCAGGTCGGGCCGGATTTCGACAATGGCAAGCGCGCCGATCCGCGGAGTTTCTGCATCCAGAAGGCGCTGCAGGACGTGGCGCATAATGAGGATGACGAGGCGGTGCTGGATAATAATCTGATGTTCTCCGGCCATAATGGGTATCGATTTGGGCTCGACCCGTTCTATGCGAACGGGTTCATCCCAACCGTGCGGCAACTGGTTGAGCGCATTTTGACCGGCCGTTAGAGCATGCCCGTTTCCCATGCGGCCACCTGGCCTGCTCTTGCCCCTTGTTTGAGCGGGCGATGCATGTTTCCGGGCATTCCACCGAAAACGATCGCGCGCTGATGTCCGGCATTTCGGTTGAGAAACGTGCCCAGGTGATTGTGTTGGGCAACGAGAAAGGCGGCAGCGGCAAATCGACGGCGGCAATGCATGTCATCGTTGGGTTGTTGCGCGACGGCTACAAGGTTGGCGCGATTGACCTCGACGCCAGGCAGGCGACGTTGGGGCTGTATCTTGAGGCGAGGGTGGCGTTTGCCAAAGCGCGTGGGATTGACCTGCCACAGCCGCTGGCAGCAGCCGTGCTGCGGAGTGAGCTGGATAGTAGGGCAGAGGCCGAGGCGGACGAAACCACCCGCTTCATGGCCGCACTGGGGGCGCTAACGGCAAGCTGCGATATTGTGGTGCTGGATTGCCCGGGGTCTGACACGTTCCTCAGCCGTTTGGGGCATGCGCAGGCGGATACGCTGATCACCCCGATCAATGACAGCTTCGTCGATTTCGCCATGCTGGCGAAGGTTGATCCGGATAATCACGACGTGGTGCGGCCGAGCATTTACAGCGAAATGGTGTGGGAAGCGCGCAAACGCCGCTTCAGCCGCGACCGCGGGCGGATTGACTGGATTGTGATGCGGAACCGGCTGGGGGCGACCGAGGCACGCAACAAGCGCGATGTGGGCGCGACCTTGGATGCGCTGGCCAAACGGATCGGGTTTCGCACGGTGCGCGGGTTTGGCGAGCGGGTGATTTTCCGGGAGTTATATTTGCAAGGGCTGACCTTGATGGATGTGAAGGAAGTTGGCGGC